>JAJBUH010000075.1:0-8344 GCA_020860445.1 Bacteroidales bacterium
ACCATGTAGGATGTAAGGAATCATTGTGTTTCCTTAGAATCGCTGAGTAGTTACGTAAAATGGTTTAAATCTATCGGCAAAAGTAGCCATTTAGTTTAAGATATCCAAATATTTTATTTAAAATTTTTGAATTTTGTTAAAAATCCCTCTATTTAGATATGTTTTCAGAGTTGGTCGTGAGATGGGGCATAATGCGAAAAATCGCCTCCCCAGGCGTGGGGGAGGCGATTGGATATTTTTGGCTATTGCCTAATAGATAGGATTTATCGTGATTTGCGCAAGTCGTAGCGCTGGAGTTGGCCCTCTGAGTTGGTGAAACTGAGGCTGAGGCGCGTAGATGTCTGGGTTAGGATCTTCATCTCAGTGATGGCTCGGCCAGGTATGCCGAGAGCGGCGGGAGGATTGTAGCTGGGGGAATCCTCGGGAACGCCGGGCCGGGTATTGGTGAAGTTGAGCAACAGGTAGCGTTCGTCGTCAGAGAATGACCAGGTGCCAGTCGATTCCAGGTATTCATGGTCGCCAAACTGCTCGGTAATCTGGATGATGTCGCTCTGGAATCGCCACGAATAGTTGGCAAGGTCTACATCAGCCTCGATGCCATCGATGGTGTAGCTGTCGATGAGCCACACGCCATAGAGATAGCCGATGTGACCATTGTTGGTGCAAGCCCAAGCCGACAGGCTCAGCAGGCATAAGATAAGGAGGCGGATGGGCGATTTCATATTTTACCAGAATAAGACAAGGTGAGAGCCATGCCGAAATTGTTGCCGCGCAGAGCGCCTCGGTCGATGGCGCACTCGAGCTTCATGCTCAGCCCTTGCAGCAGGCGCGCAGCGTTCCAGGTACCCTCGAGCAGGAATGAGGTGTTGTGGCGCGAGTGGTAGAAAGGCTGGCGATATGTGCCCAAGCCGCGCTGATGGCTGGCCAGGAAGCGGTAGTCGAGGGTGGGCAGGATGTTGCCCATCACGCCGATGTGGAAACCGTTGGTGCGGTTGCAAGTAAATGCCAGATAGCCATCGAGGTTATAGATCGGCGATAGCAGGAAGGGGGTGCCTATCGACATGCCATAGTTGGCATAGCTATTGTAGAAATAATTGTTGTAGTAGTCGTCGCAGCCGGTGGCCTCGTTGCTGACCGTGGTGCCGGGCATATCGCCGGGGGCCCAGTGGATTGGGCCGCTCTGGTCTCGAAACTCGAGGTATTCAAACACTGCGCCTGATATCAGGCCCGGCTTGGCAGCCTTGTACTCAATGCCCCAGATGCCGTCAAATTTGTTGAGGCGCCCGATGCCCGAACCGTCCTCCCATGGGCCTTGGAAATAGACCTTGATCTGCTTCCCATCGGGGAGTTGATAGCGGGCATTGAAGTCCCAACAGCCTACGCTCGAGCCCTCATAGTAATCCTCGCCGTTCTCGCCCATAGGGATAAGCACCTTGAAGAAAGCCCAGAAAGATTCCTTGGCGATGCGGGCGCTTTGGAACACGCCTTGCTTGTAATAGTCGGCGTATCCGGCAAAGAAAGAGCCAATCTGCATGCCCACGGTCACTGACAGAGGCTTGTGCGGATTGGAGCGGAAATAGCAGCGGCGATAACTGTATCGGCTCTTTAGGTGGATATGGTAGTTGTAGTAATTGTAATGATGCTTGAGATATGTGTCATCGAGCATGCGGCCATACGACACCTCGCCCTGGATTTGCACCCACCCATTGGTGAAGGGGATATCCTGAAAGTCCAAGAAACCGACGCGAGTCTCGAGGATTGGTCGGGAGTTGCCGCTCTCGACAAAGTCGCCACTCGATAGCAGGGGATTGAGCAGAACCGAACTATGCTCCTTGAGGCCCAGGGTCAGGAAGACGCTGCGATATTTGATTTCGCCGTAGCATTGCTGCACCCAGGCTGGCGCTGGCCCCTCGTTGTGCGTCTCCCACAGTCCCAGGTCGGCATTCCAATAGTTGTAGGCGTTTTCGTGGCTGTAGCCGGTGATCAGCTCCACGCCAGCGCCCCAGCTGAAGCGCTTGCCGGGGTCCAATGGCAGGGTCACACAGCCATCGAGCAGGGCTGATGATTTCTGGGTGAGCTTGCCATGCCTCAGAGAACCAATGAGATAGGGGGCGAAATCGCCAGTTGATGCATTGCCAATGGCCGAGACCGAGTATTCGGCCTGGCTATAAGCAAAGCAGCAGCCCACAATAACTGCCGCCAAGGAGAATAGATGGTGTCTCAGCGTCATTTATGTATTTTTCTCGTTTTTGAATGAAAAACGCAGAATAAACAGAATTGTTGTACAGAGTGGCTTAATTTGTAGTCGATTATTCCGATTGGCGACAAGCGGTGTCATTTGCGGCCGAAGTCGGCGGGGATTTCTCCCCACTTCTCGGTTTCCCACTTGATGATAGGGTTTTGCCATGTGTGGGTGGCCACCCAGCGGTCGGCGCGGGCCAGGATTTGAGCCAGTTTGCTGTCGGGAGCAAGCTGGAGGGTAGAGCGGTTGTGGCGCTTGCGCACCCAGGATATAGCAGTGCGCGAGTCGCTGTAGACGGGGGTGGTGTTGTCCCCTTGCTGTTGCAGCAGGGCCAGGGCATGGACCAGCCCGAGGTATTCGGCCAGATTGTTGGAGCCGCCCTCGAGCGGGCCGAGATGGAAAATCCTCTCGCCCGAGCCTACCCTCACGCCTTGGTATTCGATCTTTCCGCCGGGATTTTTGTCGCAGGCCCCATCTACGGCGATAGCGTCGAGACGGATTTCGGGGAAGGCTGAGAAGTTGATGGCCTGGGCTTTCTGCTTGGTCAGGAAGGTGTAGAATTGCATCTCTTGCACATCCATCTCGCGGCGGAAAGCCTCGGTAGCCTCTTCGCAAGTGTCGAATGCGCGATATCGAGCGCCTGAGAATCCATCGATTTGCGCCTTGCATTCCTCCCAGGTGTCGTAGATGCCCGGCTGATACCCAGCCCACACCACATAGTATTTGCCTTTGGTCATTGGTCCTGATTCTTGATGTTTTTCAGCAGCGGACAGGTCATTGGGGTCATTCGGTTGTGCGCTGGCCACCTGTCAGCTGTTGTCTTTGTCTTAGGCCCAAGCATGGCTGGGCGGGTGAGGTTGAGATATTTTTCCTCGGATAGGGAGCCGGCGGCTATTAGGAAGCGCAGGCGCTTGAGGTAGTCTTGCAGACGCTGGGGAGATTGCGACAGCATGAAGTCCATGGCGGCCAAGTCGCCCTTGGCGCGGTTGCACTCGCGGCACGAGCATGCCAGATTGGAGAGGAAGGATTGGCCCCCGAGAGCATGGGGCAGTATGTGCTCGATGTCGGAATCGATGCCATTGATGAAGTCGCCTGGCGCTATGCTCTTGCCGCAGTAGATGCACATGCCCTGGGTCTCCTCCCACAGCTTGTATTTGCGACGGCATACAGGGTTGGTGCGCAGTTGGACAGTCCAGTCTGGCGCTTCGGGAGCCTCAGCCTCTTCGGCTCCAGCATCGGGTATGTGAGCCGTGGGTTGGGCTGGAGGGAATTGGGCCTGGAATTGCCAGAAATCCTTGTCAAATTGGAAAAAGCTCATGCCTCAGTCTCCTCAGTGGCTGGTTGTGCTATCTCCCAGTCATAGTGGGTGGAATCAAAGGTGACGGTGCGGTCTTGGGCGATGGCTGATACTCGCACTATGCCTTGCTTGTCCTTTCGGCATTTCTCAATCTTTACGATATCGCCGACGCGGAAATTTTTGCCCTTGGGGGCGTGCTTGCCGTGATAGTTGGTGAGGCGGATTGATAGGCCAGTCTCTACGATGGGGTGAGCCTCGGGGCAGGGGTCGATGTATGGCTCAGCGACGGGCTTGGGGGCTCGGACGGCTTTGGTCTTTTGGGTTGGAGCATCTTCAGCCTCGGTCTCTTGGGCCGGAGCAGCTTCTGCCTCAGCCTCTTGCGCTGGCTCGATCTCCATGTCGGGGACCGAGATTTTGATTTCAGTCTTGGAGTTATAGGCCTCCATAAAGGCATCGGTGGCGCGCATTATTTCGCGCATCACGGTGTCATAAGAGGTCTCGGATCCTATCAATTTGCCGGCCGACACATAAGCGTTGAGGATATTATTGGCCACATAAAATCGGCGTTGGTCGGTGGGCTGGTCGGCGAGGATGACTGGAGTGGGTTGGCTCTCTTCGCCCTTGGTGAGAAGCACCGAGTAGGCGTCGGAATATGTATCCTTGAAACGCTTCATGGCATTGATTACCTTGCCAGAGACGTTTTCCCACTTTGAGTAATCGAGCTCCATTGCTTGCTGAAACGTGTTGCAGTGGCTCATCTTGAGCCTGGTGCGCAATTTATCGGGCATCTGTATCTCGTCGATACGCGTATTGAGTGATATGTCGGCCATAACAGGTTGGTTGCAGGTATGAAAAATTTGATATATCATTTTCAGACCGCAAATATACGAATTTTCTCCCAATAATCCACAATTTACCAAAAACGATGACCAAAAAGGAAATTTGGCTTTTATTGGAGGAAAGGGTGAATCTACCCTAAATTAAAAAAGAGGTGAGGATTTTGAAAGTGTGAGAAAAAAAGTGTAACTTTGCAGATGACAAAGACATATCAACACACTGTTAAGCAAAATGCGTATGAAACACATCTACAAATTGACATTGTGCGCCATCGCTGGCGCTATGGCTGTAGGCGCAATGGCCGCTACCCCCTCAGTTACCGAAGTCTTCAAGAATAAGGTGCTCAAGACAATGACGGTAGAAGGGCAGTCTCGCACCCTCAACTACAATGACCTCAATCAGCTTGAGTCAGTAATAGGCACCGACTATTCGTGCACTTTCACCTATCAAGGAGGCGAGTACAACGGCTTTGCCTATGATGCCATTATCACCGAGGTCGATTCTGAAGACCCTCGCGACATAGTGACAACAAGCTTCTATGTCAAGCTCAACGACATGGGCTTCATCGTATCGGCCTATCAGGAAGAGGAGGAGGACGGAGACCTCGACACAGAGCTCTTTACCTTTACTTATGATGCTCAAGGGTATTTGACAAAGATGACCAAGAAGGAAGAGGCAGAGGAGACAAATCTTACTTGGATAGACGGAAATCTCACCAAAGTGGAGGTTATCGACCAATACGAAGGCCTTGAAGGCGAGTACGATATAACCTATTCGGCTAATATAAACGCCAATGGCTTGATGTTTTATGACCTGATGGGCGTAGACCTGGACGAGCTTGAAATTGCCTATTATGCTGGAATGTTGGGTCGCCCCTCAGAGAATCTTCCCTCACAAATAGAGGATGAAGAGGGTGACACTGGTCAATTCTCCTGGACTCTCTCAGGTAATGATCCCACCCAGGTGTCCTATACCGAGGATCGTGATACCGAAATCATAACCTTCACTTGGACTACCCTTGCCGGCATATCTTCAGTTGACATCGATGCCGCTACGGCCGAAGAATGGTATACCATAGATGGTCTTAAGGTATCAACTCCCAACCGCGGCCTCTACATCCGCCGCTCATCGGATGGCACAACCCAAAAAGTCTACGTTAAATAAAGAGACTTAGACTGAATAAAACAGCATCGGCACCTCTGGCTGATGCTGTTTTATTCTACTGAAAGTAGGTATTTGTGTACCATAATTCGCCTCCTCAATTTGACTTGGCTTTTCTTTCTATATGATTGTCAAGTTGTGGATATGGAAATAATTTCTTAACTTTGCGAGGTTGATAAATTAAATGATTATGAGTGAAAGAGAAGAAGAAAATAGGATGATATTCGCATCTTCATGTGTTGAAGCGGCGGCTCGGCGCATGAATATGTCATCGGGTGATATGTATCGACGCATGAAGGCTGTAAATCTTATCGAGGGCTATATCCTTAAATGCTATGAGGCTCTCCATTCAGAGAGCCGTGAGCATGTCACCGAAGATGTAATCGGCTGTCTCCTTGATTGGGAAAAATACTATAATAAAGAAACCTAAGTTATGAAAGTGTATCACGGAGGCTCAGTTGAGGTTACAGCCCCTCTGGTCGAAGTCGGAAGACCTAATCTTGATTTTGGCCGTGGGTTTTATGTGACCGATATTTTGCCACAAGCTAAGTCTTGGGCTGAGAAGGTGGCTCTGCGTAAGCATGATTTGCCCATTATAAATGTGTATGAATTTGACTATTCCGAGGTGGTTAAGAAATATAGGTATAAACGATTCTTTGCCTATGATGATGAATGGTTAGAGTTCATAGTCAGCAATAGAAAGGGCGGTAAGGAGTGGCGTAAATTTGATGTAATAGAGGGAGGCGTTGCCGACGATCGAGTAGTTGATACCATAGAAGCCTATATATCAGGGATGGCTACAAAAGATTGGGCGTTGCAACGACTAAAAACGTATGCCCCGAATAATCAAATATGCATTACAAATCAAGAAGTTGTAGATAAATATTTGAAATTCGTTAAATCCTATAATCTCTAATATATGTTGAGTGACCTATTGATGTGGAATAAAATTGGTAGGATTGTGATGTTAGTAGCAAAGAGATTAAACATCTCTCCTATCAGGGCTATGGACATTTTTTACACATCCAAAACCAATGAGCGGCTCCATGACCCCAATGACTATCTCTATCTGATGGGAGATCTATACATTGTCGATGACCTTATATTAGAAATCCAGAATCGCTAATATTCCTTTTTAGTCACTATCTTACAGTTTGATTTCGAAGGTTTGACCGTCTGGCTTTTGGACTACCCAACGCTTGATGTTGCGCTTCTCCGATGAGAAGGAGGGGCTAAGTCCTGTAGCAAGGCGCTCCTGACCTCTCCATTAGGGATTTTCAATCGATACTCGTTGATGTCAAGGCTGTAGTCATCTATTGTCAGATATCCAGTCTGGTAAAGCAGAGGCACGGGGTCGTTGCTGTCAAATAAACTGCTGAGACGCGTCTCTGAGGCCCATATGCCATGGATTTGTGATAAATCATAATTGGCTTTCTTAAGGAAATCAGTAAAGACCTTGGAAGTCCCGGAAATGAACCAAAAATCCCCTAATCTCTTAGAGTAGAAAGCATTTAAGAGACTAAAGGGATTGAATACATGGACATCGGCTTCAGTGAATCTGTAGCCATCATATTTTTGCAGCAGCCGCTCGGTCATTTCATCCACCGAGGTAGAATGCTTGGCAGCCATCTCATCTAGGCCTTGAGAGAAATATTCCTTCATTTCTTCCAGAGTGATTCCACAGATAGCAGCGTAATCCTCTATAAATGAAATGTCTTGGAGGTTATTAGCTCCCGAGAACAAAGTGTAGTGCTTGAAGCGAGCCACTCCAGTGACCATCGCAAACTTGATGTAATTGCCTTGAACTTTTAGTTGAGAGAAAAAAGGTCTCAGAAGCTGCTGATTCCTATTCAAAGCTTCCTTGTCATCAATGGTCTCTTGGATACCTTTGTCATACTCGTCAACAAGAATTACGCATCCCTTGCCAGTGGCTCGGCTGACCTTTTCAATCAGCCAACCGAATCGTCCTCCGACACTTGTGACGTCATCTCCTATAGCGACTTCATATTGTGACTCATATTCGTTTATTTTCTTAAGCAGGTATTCCTCCAATTTTTCAGGTTTATTGGCCTCATCTCCGCTTAGGTCGAATCGAAACACTGGATAAACATCCCAATTCTCTTCGTATTGATTTATTTCAAGGCCTTCAAAAAGATGTTTCTTGCCTTGGAAAAAAGCCTCTATTGTAGAAAGAAGAAGGCTCTTGCCAAATCTGCGCGGACGCGACAAGAAAGCATAGCTTACTTCGTCGATCAGCTGCGCTATGATGCCAGTCTTGTCTATGTAGAGCCGTCCTTCAGTCCTTATCCTCTCGAATGACTGAATTCCAATGGGATATTTTACCTTCTTCTTTATCATAAGTCACAACTTTACCGCAAATTTAAGAATTAATTCCCAAATCTACAAATCCCAAAGGAAATCAAAATCCTTATTTGTTGGCACTTGACAGGTAGCTGCGGTATTCTGAGGGGGACATGCCGAGGCTTTTGCGGCAAAGAAATCACCCCTCACTTCAGTGCTTACAAAATCGATGACTAACGGATTGGCCGTCTATGATCATGAAGCCCAAAATGACCCAGCAAATACCAAAAAGCTGGTAACCGCATGGCTCTCCAAAATAGGATTCTAATCATAATAGGTCTCAATTCATAGGTAACTTTAACAGGATGTGGTGGTTTCCCCATCCTTTTTTTATATTTTTTCGGGGCAAAATTTGGTAATAATCTAAGAAAGGTGTAAATTTGCATCCATGATAATCTAAGAAAGGTGTAAATTTGCATCCATGATAATCTAAGAAAGGTGTAAAT
>JAJBUH010000075.1:8444-15547 GCA_020860445.1 Bacteroidales bacterium
TCGCATCCATGATAATCTAAGAAAGGTGTAAATTCGCACCGATGATAATCTAAGAAAGGTGTAAATTAGAAGATATGAAAAGGAAGATATACGATAAATTACTCAAATGGAAGAAGAATAATAAAGGCAAAGTGGCTCTCTTGATAGAGGGAGCTCGTCGAATTGGCAAAAGCTATATAGCGGAGGAATTCGCTAAGAATGAATATGAGACTTACCTGCTGATTGACTTTAGTAAGGCTAATCAACAGATAAAGGAATTGTTTGATCAATACGTTGAGCACCTGGATGATTTGTTTCTCAGGTTATCAGCTTATTATAGTAAACCGCTGTTGCCACGCCTATCTCCAGATGATGAAGCCCGCACTCTGATTATTTTTGATGAGGTGCAGTTTTGTCCTAAGGCTCGCGCTGCCATCAAGCATCTTGTATTAGATCATAGATTCGACTATATCGAGACAGGTTCTCTGGTTTCGATAAAAAAGAACGTGGAGGGAATCCTAATCCCATCAGAGGAGAGACGCCTCGACATGTACCCAATGGATTTCGAAGAATTCCTATGGGCTAACGGCGCCGATACTCTCATGCCTATGATAACTTCTTGCTTCCAAAAGAAAACCCCTATGGAGGCCTTGCATCGTAAAGCACTAGATTTTATCCGTAAATATCTTATAGTAGGTGGAATGCCTCGCCCGGTACTGGAATTTATAAATTCTAATGATTTTGAGTCCTCAGATGAGGCAAAGAGAGACATTCTTAACTTATATCGTAATGATATTCACAAGTATGCTGGACCAATGGCTCCTCGAGTTCTCTCTATCTTCGATGAACTCCCAGGCCAACTCCAACGTCATGATCGAGTATTCCGACTATCCGCTCTGGAAGATGATGCAAGGATGAGAGAATACCAAGATGCCTTTCTATGGCTGTCAGAGGCCAGGATTGTCAACTGTGCCTACAATAGCACCGCGCCAAACATAGGCCTAAGACTCAATGAGGATCGGACTACGGTAAAGTGCTATATGGGTGACACTGGATTATTATTGAGTCATGCTTTCGATGAAAAAGGCATTGTGTCAAATGAACTCTACAAAAAGATTCTCTTCGATAAATTAGAAGTGAATTTGGGTATGTTGGTAGAAAATTTAGTAGCACAAATGCTGAAGTGTTCAGGATATAATCTATTCTTTTACAATAAATGGTCGGAGGAGAAAGATGATCGTATGGAAATCGATTTCCTTATCCCCAAGCCAACTATAACCAGCCGACATAACATTTCCCCCATTGAAGTGAAATCCTCTACGCGCTATACCCTGGCTTCACTAAGAAAATGTATGGCGAAGTTTGAACGATACCTTTCTACCCCATATGTGCTCCATGAGCAAGATCTGCGCGAAGAAGATGGCATCCTTTACTTACCGCTTTACATGACCCCACTTCTATGATGTTACACAACAAACAATATATTCTAGGATATGAGACCTTATATTATCTGCCACATGATGCAGTCGATAGATGGACGCATTGACTGCGCCATGACCGAGAAGATTGATGATACCGACCACTATTACGAGGCTCTTGACTCGCTCAATTGCCCGTCGCACCTGAGCGGCAAGATCACCATGGCCATGCACGAAGCCTTGCCTGGAATCTTCAAAGCTGAAGACACCACGCCTATCGGGGAGCCATCTTGGCATAAAGCCACAGAGGCTGAGGGATATACCGGAGTAGTGGATACCAAGGGTACCTTACTTTGGGAATCCGCTATGATTGAGGACAAGCCTCTACTATGCATTGTCAGCCAAGAGGCCCCGAAAGCCTATCTTGACTATCTTGATGGACTTGGAGCCTCGTGGATAGCTGTTGGCAAGGGAAAAATAGATTTGTCAAAGGCCATGGAAATACTGTGCAGAGAGTTCGGCGTAGAGCGATTGGCCGTAGTAGGCGGAGGTCACATCAATGGCTCAATGCTCGATGCGGGCTTGCTCGACGAAGTAAGCATTATGATTGGCCCAGCCATCGATGGGCGCCAAGGTTTCGCCGCCGTCTTCGATGGCCTACCCACCGACCGCGAGCCCTTCATGCTCACCATCAAAGACCTCAAGCAATACCCCGAGGGCACAATCTGGCTCAGATACGCAGTAAAATAATCCAGAATCGCTAATGTACGGTATGCTACCATTGGTAGCATACCGTACATTAGCGATTCTGGATTTCTAATATAAGGTCATCAACAATGTATAGATCCCCCATCAATGACAAGTTGAGGAGGCGAAAAGACAAGTTCGGCGGAAATTTGTGGGGAGAGGAGGGGAAGAAGCGGTATATTTGTACCATAAATTGATTTATAACTAAAAATTAAGCATTATGGTACACAAATACCTACTTTCAACCTTGGCAGTGGTGGCCATGGCCTATGCATCCCCTATGGCGCAGGAGGTCAGCCACGACTGGACAGCAGTTATCGATATCGCCGAAGGCGCGACCTCGTGCGAAGACGGCCAATTGATCCCTACAAGCGATGGCAACTGCGTAGGCATTTACACCACCGGTGGCCAGAGCGACATCTATGCTGGCCGCATTGTGAAGATGGATATGCAGGGCAATACCCTGTGGCAACAGCCTATCCAAGCCATCACCTCCACTACTGCGCAGAGAGTGGCTGAGGGCCCTAACGGCTGCTACTATGTGACAGGCACTACCCTCGATGGTGCCTCCACCACACCCTATATCGCCAAGTTCACGGCGGAGGGACAACTTGACCAGACAATTATAATTGATGCTGGAGCCGACCGATGCATGATTGGGGACTTTACCGCCTTGGCCGATGGGTTGGTGTTTTTTGCCTCCACTCGCAGCGATGTCACCTACACCGGCAAATATGTCTACCGCTATTACGATTATGACCTGACAGAGCAAGCGGCCAGCGATTACGCTCCCTCAGGCTCTATATCAGTGCCAGTGAACGTAGTGACCAACGAAGTAGCTACCATTGCAGTGATAGAGAATGGCGCCTATGTCGAGGGCAAACTTTATATCTTTGCCACTGGCAGTAGCGAGGCTCCTAAGCTGCGCAACGGAGGGTACTCTTCGGGTGCTGCCGATGATGAGGATTTCTATTTCGCCTTCAAAGGCACAGATGGGTATTGGGTTGAACGATGCTCATACAGTGATGGATATCTCAACACTAAATGGGCGTCAGAGACAGTGGATTTCTCGACCAATTACTATACTACCGTAGTAAAACCCTGCCAAGACGGCAATGTGTATCTATGGCATAAGTCAAATTCAAGCCACCGCGTTGCTAAATTCTCAGGCGAGACCGGAGCTGTGGATTGGTGTCAGAGCATTGTGCCAGGACTGGGCCAAACAAGTATTGGCGATGGCTTTGCATATACCCTGGGAGTAGCTGAGAACGGTGACTTCGTAGCCGGTGGCCATTCGGGGGATTTCAAGGTGTTTTGGTATCGCTTGGCAGCCGAGACAGGAGAATACGTTTCATCAATGGTCGATATAGTTAATGATCGATACGCTTATGCCTATACCTTTGATGAGATGTCATCATTTGCCGAGGATACCTTCTATTTCTCAGGCTATATGCGTGATGGCAACGGTTCGAATGCCAATATTCCCTTCTTTGCTACCTATGATATAGAGGATCCCTCGCAGCATCTGTGGTGCTCTATGCCCGAATGTGGATACGTGCCTTGCGACTATCCTGGTACGGGAGTTATCGCAGAGGATGGGTGCTCCTACATTGCTCTCACTATCAGCTCTCAGCCAGCTTTGGGCAAATACGATGCCAAAGGGGAGCTATTGTGGAGCAGTAAATGCGGAGACGACCTCCAGGGGCAAGGCCGATTTGTGCACATCAATGCTGACGGCTCTATTGCTCTGGTCAGCGCCGGTCAAACCGCCAGTTACTATGAGTATCCAACCGTCGTATCCTCCTTCACTGCAAATGGAGAGTTGGTTGCCGCCAACATCCTACCGACTGATTCCTATTTTGCGACCCAGCTTTGTGCTTCGTGGCTGGAGGGGGATGAGGTCATGGTTATATCATCGGGATATGATAATATGTGGAATAGAGCCATAATCATCGAGAAAGTCGCATTCGACGGTACCAATGCCTCGGTATTTGTACCTATCACCTCAAATCTTACCCCTTATGATGCCAAAATAGATCAAAATGGCGCCATATTGGTATTTGGATACAACTATGACTCAAATTATTCACTCCATCCCTGCATAGCCAAAATCAAGGCAGATGGCACGATAGTGTATGAGACTGCGATCGCTACTGCTATGGATGGAGAGTTCTTTGATGCTTGGAGCGATAGCGAGGGGCGCACCTATGCTGTGGGCATGGTCGACAATGCTTATGCTTACTATGCTCTGCTTGATGCCGAGGGTGAACTTATGGATGAGCAGAAGACGGATTGCTTGGGATATTTTGAGACGGTCAGCGGCGTAGATGATGATCCCATCTTGGTAGGGACCCTTACCCCGGCTGGCACCACAACTATTGTGGGTCGAGTGATGCGACTATCATCGGGCACAGTAGATGCGCTTTGGTCTACCGACCTATCATCCTCGATTTATACCTACGCCTTAGAGTTGTCAGTGGCTGAAGATGCTTTGGTGGTTGCTGGCTACGAGACAGACGGCTCAACCGTAGCTGAGATGGTGGCGGCTATAAGTAAGGAGGGAGAATTGCTCAGCAAAAGCGTAACAGAGAGCATCCCCAATGTGAATGACGACTATTTCATATCTAATCTCTCTACCGCTGGCGATAAGGCTTTGGTGTTGAGTGCTCGATCGGTGGCTAACTCGATATATGTTGGCTATGCCTCGATGTACACTATCCAAAAGGGTTGGGATAAGGTGCAGAGCATTGAATCCAACCTCTCAGTCCCAATGGCTATAGAATACTTTGACTTGCAAGGTCGACCCTTGGGTCAGGACTATCGAGGATTGTGCATCAAGCGCGAGGTGATGAGCGATGGCTCGACACGCACACTCAAGGTGGTAAAATGAGTTTTAACACCAAAGTAAAGTTTTTCTCATAAAACCCGAATGGGGGCGATACCTGAGCGGGCATCGCCCCCGATTTTATGCCTTTTGTCAATGGTTAATGAAATTAATTTTGTAACTTTGTGCCCTAACTATCCTCTAAGCGAGATGGAGCATAAGGAAAGAGTCAAGCGCATGGCCTGGTATCTGTTGGGTGTCATAGTGTATTATGCCTGGTTTCAGACATTTTACAATATGGTAGCCTTTGATGACATCTTTCCTTATGACAACCTGTCAGTGTTGCTGCAAGGAATAGGTTATAATTTCTTACCCATTTTCTCTCTCTTCGTACTCAACACTGTCATCGTATTTCGGCTGACGGCACGAGTCAAGGCCGAATGGCTTAAGGCCACAATCGACATAGGACTATCAGTTGTAGCCACGACTATGGTGAATGGAACATTTTTGGCGGTGCAATTATGGATTTTTCATCGCCACGGAAATGTCGATTGGGCAGGGACGCTGATTAATGATTTCTTGATGCTTTTGATCAACGAGGTAGTATTCTTCATTATGCATTATCGCGAATCGATATTGCGCGAGGAGAAACAGAGGCATCTGGCTACACGCTTGCAATTTGACATGCTCAAGGTGCAAATCAATCCGCATTTCCTCTTCAATTCGCTCAATATCCTTTACTCTTTGACCAGCATCGACACAGAAAAGTCGCGCGAATTCATCATGTCGCTCTCGCAAGTATATCGCTATCTGCTGTCTCAACAACAGATGCAGAGAGTAAAGGTCAAAGACGAATTGAAATTTTTGGATTCTTACATCAATGTGCTTTCAATTAGATATCATGACAGTTTCTTTGTCGATTTCGAGGGCAAAGAGACTGCCGGAGACCGCGAAGTAGTACCCTACTGCATGCAATTGCTCATTGAAAACATCACTAAGCACAACGCTATCCGAGCCGAAAAGCCAATGCGAGTATCCATAAAAATGGAGGGTGATAAAATAGTGGTCAGCAATCCAGTGTATCCCAAAATCAATTCCTCGGTCGACCCCTCGACAGGAATGGGCCTAAGGTATATCACAGAATTATGTCGCTATCACGGGCGCCAATTCCGAGCCGAAAACCGAGGCGGGACTTTTGTGGCGGAATTGCCCTACATCTAATTGCACATTGTATTATCATTGCCCATATACAGTGATTGCTTTTAATAGACTAAAAAACAGACAACTATGAGAATTGCCATTTTTGAAGACGAGGCCATATCGCGAGAACAATTAAAGCGCAGCTTACAGAGATTGCGCCCCGATTGCGAGGTTGATTTTGAGAGCGATTCGCTGGCCGATGCCATTGAATATTTCAATAATAGTCCGACTATCGACTTGGCTTTTATGGATATCGAGCTCGCCGATGGCAATTGCTTTGACATCTTTGACCGCACCAATGTGAATGTACCCATAATATTCACCACGGCTTATTCTGAGTTTGCTCTCCAGGCTTTCAAGACTGATAGTGTCGACTATTTGCTCAAGCCTATAGCTGATGCTGATTTGCTAATGGCTCTCAACAAATTCCAATTGCGTCAGCGTCAAGTGGCTGTCACCGCGCCAATGATGCCCAAACGGTTGCTTTGCAATAGCGGCGACAATTATTTTTCAATCCCCGCTGAGCAGATAGCTTGGCTGCAGAGCGAAGACAAATATGTGGTAGCAATCACCAACGACGGGGATCGGCGCCTTGCTGTCAGCAATAATCTTTCGGCGATATCCAAGCAATTGGTTGACAATGACTTCTTCCAATTGTCACGTAATTACACCGTAGCTATCCGAGCCATCGCCAAGGTGAGCAAATATTTCCGTGGCAGACTTTCGGTGACTCTGCGCGCTGGCTCAGTCTCAGAGCGCGTCACAGTCAGCGCTCTGCGGCGCGAACAATTTCTGCGCTGGTATGGCAATCTCTCTTGACAGCATAATTCTGTGCGTCAATATGCGACAAATAAAATAGCATCGGCTAAGGGGCCGATGCTGGTTTTGTGGGGTTATTCGTAGTAGTGGCGGGAGTGGGGGGAGCGGCGGAGGGA
>JAJBUH010000185.1 GCA_020860445.1 Bacteroidales bacterium
TGGCATAGCGACCGATGCCGCTTAGCCAGCATCTAATTTTTTAACGGACTATTGACCTAAACTAATCCTTTTTATTTTTCAGCTGGGGCATCAGCAGTGGTTGGCCAATAGGGATTCTGATAGATGGGCGATGTTGAGGTGTCGCTGCCATCTGTCGAGGTTACCATCATTTGGTTGATGTTGATTGGTTCGAGATAATGAGCCATTTTCCAAATATAGCCTTTGTAGGCGATATGCGAGCCCTTTACTCTGAATGGTCGCAGATATTCGCTATCGCTCGGCGATGACACATTGGCATTGTCTGAATCATAAATCAATACTCCATCCTCGTAGTCATTGACTTGAGGGGTGCCATAGAGATGTATGCCTTCGGG
This sequence comes from Bacteroidales bacterium, assembly GCA_020860445.1. Classification (GTDB taxonomy): domain Bacteria; phylum Bacteroidota; class Bacteroidia; order Bacteroidales; family Muribaculaceae; genus CAG-873. Next base: position 375 of record JAJBUH010000185.1, read on the forward strand.
AATCCAAGGATTGTCAATCAACTGGTCCATTGCGCGCCAGCGGTGCAGATCCATATCGCGCAGACCCTCGCTCAGAAATTCGCAGCGGCGTTCGCGTCGGATATTGTATAGAGTGGCATCGATAAGCTGACCGGCTGAATAAGCGGCCCAGTCGTTTTCGGCCTCTTTCGTCATATCGGTCTGGGCAATCGTCTTGTCAAAGTCAGTATCCACCTTGGCTCTCTGTCGCAACAGTGCCCAATATTCACGAGCCGAACCATCGAGCGACCCATTCTTTTCATAACATGCCTCCATATAGTTGAGCAGTGCTTCGGCTGCGCGGAATATCACCAGACCTGTAGAACCTTTCCATACATCTGTGAGTTGGTCAGCGCCATAAGTGCCTCCCTTGCTGATTAGGTATCCTGTGAAAGATCGGCGTTGTTCGTCGCCGCTATAAATCCAAGGAGTGGGTTCGGTAAACCAGACATCTTTTGTAGTGGTACCCTCGAGAATATTTTCCTGGCCGGGAATCTTCAAGAAATCTGACAAGCGAGTGTCGCGATTGACAGCAACATCGGCTATGGTCTGATCGCCCATATAATAGCCATCGCCATAGGCATAAGTGCCATGAGTGTAGACTGGAGAACCGTCAGCCATAAGGAAATTCTGGACATAGGCTTTGGATAGTCCGCAACCCCAGTTGCCCTCGTTGGCACCGATGCAACCGCCATGAGTCGAGACTCCTTGCACATATTGGCGCCATAGCAGTACCTCGCCCACAGATGACAAATCTTCAGAGCCAAACATGGTGAAATATGGGTTGTCGTAGTTGCAATCGCTCTGACGCACATGACCAGTGTTTTCGGTCAACTGACCTTTATACTTTTCGGCAACCATCTGAGCGGCTTCCATAGCTTGTGACAAGAACCAGTCGATTTCCTGATCGATGCTGCCGGCTTGGAATGTGAAATCAGCATTGTAATCCTTGGCTGCTCCAGGCCAGAGACTGTTGCCAGGCACAAAAGCAGTGCCTTTGAAGTATTTAAGCCAAGTGGCTTCGTAGAGGGCTACGCGCGATTTAAAGAGGCGTGCCGCATCAGCGTTGAGGCGAGTAGTGGCCATGTCGACATCTCCCATAAGAGATATCGCCTTATCCAAATCTGATAGAATGAAACGAGCCACTTCGTTGCGAGGATAGCGGCACGAGGCCTCGGTGAGGACCTCCATATCATCAGCAAGAGGCTCGGTGATGATAGGAAAATCTCCCATTCCTTGATATCTGGTGAAATACTCAAAGGCTCTCAGCATGTATACCTCACCGATATAGTGGCGTATCTCGCTTAGGGTGCCTGAGATGGTGCAATCGCTGCCATCGGCAGCATCGCCATATTTCGGCAGCACTTGGCTCAGAAAATAGTTGAGATAGTAGATGTTGCTGAATGTCCAGTTGCCGTCATCGCTATGCGACACTTTCCATTCCCCTTCGACAAATCGATCCTCTACGGTATAGTAGATTTGATTGTCGGTGTATTGATCGCCCAGGCGATAATAGCCATAGTTATTGCCTGGGAGCACAGAGGCATATTGGCCATCAACATAAGCCAGAAGCTGGGATGCATCGGTGAAATATTGTTCTGGCGATACTGAAGATAGAGGCTCTTGGTTGAGATAATCCTCGCAAGCCGAAAACGAGGTCCCTAAGGCAATCAGAGTAAGGGCCGTAGCTATAGTGTTGAGTTTCATGATAATTGTGCTTTTAGAATGATGCATCTTTTAGAATGAGACATTTAGACCAAACGACCAAGTGCGCGACAGAGGATAGGTATTGGCGCCGGTTGAGCCGATTGTTTCAGGGTCGAAGAGGTCGAATAGCTTAGTGAAAGTTAGAAGATTCTCACCAGAGACATACAGGCGGCATGCGCTGAGGCCAAGCTTAGAGAGTACGCCTTGCGGCAGCGAGTAACCGATTTGCAGATTTTTGAGGCGACAGTAAGATGCGTCTTGCAAGTAGCGGCTCTGCACTTCTTGATTTTTATAGCCAGAAGCCGAGCTGAGCACTGGGCGTGGGAAATAAGAGTCAAGGTTAACGCCTATTTCATATCCCTCGAGGCCAATGGGTTCGTCGCGGAAGTAATCTTGGTGCTGTACGAATCCACGCATGTGCCATATATTTTGCGAACCATTGCAGCCCCAGAAATAGCCATCGCTGGGCCATACCTTGTGTTGGAGCACACCCTGGAAGAATACTCGCAGATCAAAACCCTTGTACTGGGCGTTCAAGTCTAATCCGAAGAAATAGTGAGGATCCGCATCGCCAAGATACACCAGGTCGCCATGGTCGTCGAGCGTTTGCGAGCCTTTTGTGATCTTGCCATCGCCACTCACATCGCGATACATGATGTCGCCTGCGCTCCATTGCGAACCAATTGCGCTTTGGTCAGCTGTGGCTAAGTGAGCATCCATCTCTTCTTGCGTCTTGGCTATGCCAATGGTCTCAAATCCCCAGATTTCGTTGAGGTGACGCCCTTTGTTGTATGAGCTGAGCGAACCTGTGGTATTGCTGGGGTAGCTATCTATATAGGTGTCTTGGTCAGAGATATTGGCAGTGATGCTATAAGAGAGACCACAGGCCAACCGATCGCGCCAGGTTATGGAGAATTCCCAGCCATTGGTGTGGAGGTCGCAGTTATTGGTTGATGGGGCGCTGATACCCAGGGTAGAGGGGAGCTCAGGAGCTGGACCTACCATATTCTTGGTGTATCTCACAAAGTAGTCGGCCGAACCAGTAAGACGGCTATTGAAGAGAGCGAAATCGAGACCGACATCCCAGGTGCGTATGGTTTCCCAAGTCAAGGATTCGCTGATGAGCGATCCTACAGTGCTTGTGCTTGGTCGGGCTCCCTCCTGAAGCCAAGAGCCGTTGAACGAACTGATCGACATCGTGCGGTAAGTGGGATACCACGAGCTGGTATTCATGTTGCCAAGCTGGCCATAAGAGCCGCGCAGCTTCAGTTGATTGAGAGTGCCTCTCACTCCCTCCATAAATGCCTCTTGAGCTATATTCCAGCCTACCGACACTGAGGGTGACCATTGCCAACGTTTGCCCTGGCGGAATCGTGAGGTACCGTCATAACGTAGATTGCCCTCAATCAGGTAGCGGCTGTCGTAGTCATAATTGAGACGACCGAAAAATCCCGCATTATCCCAACGATTGGAATTGCCAGTGACAGTGGCATCTTGTTGGTTGCCATTTGTGAGCAAGCCATTGGTAAGGTCAAATTCCGGCATGTCGCCACGCATAATCAGACCGTTTTTGGTTACTCCCAAATTTCTTTGGCGCATATCTTCGGTCTGGAAACCAGCCATCAACTTGAAATTGTTCTTTCCAGCGATTGTACCGCTGTATTCGCTGTAGACATTGAGATTCAGATAATCCTCCTTATTTGAGGCCTCGTAGAGATAATCGTTGCTCTGTGTATAAGAGGCTGTCAGTAGGCCTGTAGGACCTGTGTAATAAGCCACCAAGCCTGTCTCTTTGACAAAATAGTCTGTCACGCCGTGGTTAAACTCTACGTGGGTGCGCCAATTCTTCACTGGCTCAATGATGATTGCTCCCTGATAGTAATGCTGGTCGGTTGTGGTTTTGCGTTTGCCCCCTTGCTCAAGATCCAAAGCATTGCAGCCAAGCATATTGCCATTGGGGTCATACATGGGGATGTTGGGCCAATTCTGGCGACCGAAACTGCTGTAGAAGTTATCGTTTAGGGCTTTGGGGCGCCACATATCTGTGCGAGTAAAGCGCACTCCGGCATTCCAGCTGAGCCAAGGCAGCACTTGGCTGTTGACCTTGAGATTCACATTATAACGATTCTTACCATCATCGCCAATTTTGAGCATACCGCCCTGATGGCGATAATTGATCGATGTAAAGAAATTGGTCTTGGCGTTGCCACCGGATACGCTTACATTATGTTCGGTTGAGAACACATTATTACGAAACAGTTCGTCATAAATATCGGTATTGGCATAGCCGAGCGACCATTCATCCTCCCAAGCGTCGGGATTGCTGGAGCTTACATCAAGACCTCCGGCCAGCTTTCCGGCCTGAAAGTCGAGCATCTTCTGCAGTGTCTCGTCTGAAAATTGGTGGGCCAAGTTGCTGTTGTCGAGAGCCTCGTTCATATACACGGCAAATGAATATGAGTCCATCGACTTGGGGAGTTTCATGGGCGATGACCAGCTGAAATTGTTGGAGTAGCTGATTGATGTGCGTCCCTCCTCGCCTCGCTTGGTTGTAATCAATATCACGCCGAATGGAGCGCGCGAGCCATAGATGCTCGATGCAGCGGCGTCTTTAAGCACTGATATAGATTCAATATCGTTGGGGTTCACAGTGTTGATATCCCCCTCCATGCCATCAATGAGCACCAAGGGCGAACCGCTTGAGCCTGAGCTGATAGTGCCGTTGCCACGGATAGATATTGACATGTCATTGTCAAGCTGACCCGAACTGGTAGTGATTTTCAAGCCGGGAATCATGCCTTGCAGGGCCTGCGTGGCCGAGCTCACAGGTCGAGAAGCAAGCTCTTTGCCCGAAGCCGTACCGACTGCTCCAGTAAGATTTACTTTCTTCTGAGTGCCAAAACCGACCACTACCATCTCATCGAGGGCATTGACTTGGTCTTGGAGTGTGATGTCCATATCGGGTTGGGCTTCCACTGTCAATGTCTGGCATCCCACATAGCTAATCTCCAGTTGGGCTCCAGCTGGCACTGACATAGTGAATAGGCCGTCGATGTCGGTAGTGGTGCCAGTGCCTTTGGCGCCAGCCACAGCCACATTGGCTCCTATTATAGGTTCTCCCTGGGAGTCGGAGACCTTACCTTTAACGATGATTTTTTCTGAGGATTGACCTACGGCCATTGGCTCGTCGGCAGCAAGTATAGCCGATGGCTCAACTGCGGCAAGGCACGCGATGGCTGCGATGGCCAATCCATAGTGGGTAAGTAGACGTTTCATACCATTGATTTAAGTGTTATAGATTGTTGGATTGATTTTGTTGCAAAGTTAATGGATAAAGAGAGGGAAGGAAGAGGAATAATCTTTCAGGGAGGGTAGGTTTTTTTGCTATGGAAAAATTCCCCATCAATATGATATTATTGTCTGCCTACCGACAGATTTAGGGCCTGAGAGTGGGGAATCTTTCAATTAGGGGGTGATTTCTTCTTTCTGAGGGCTAAAGTTTGGATAATATTCTGAGATTTCTTACCTTTGTCCTATAAATTCATTCCGTAATCCATGAAACGAATCTCTACTCTCATCTGTGTTTTAAGTCTTGTGTGCTTGTATTCCGTAGCAAAGCATATAAGTCATATCAGTGTAATCGATGGCTTGGCCAATAATTATGTCAAGGATATAACGCAAGATGGTCAAGGGGCCATCTGGATCGCTACGGAGGCGGGTCTGAGCAAAATCGAAGGATGTGAAATGAATAATTTCCGCAATTCAAATTCTGACCTCCCATCAGATGCGCTCAATTCCCTATATTATGAGACAGTCAACAATGAAATCCTCATTGTTGGTAAATTCCCAGGAATGGTAGCTTATGATTGCGCGCTGGGCAAATTCCACTCGGTAAGCTGCGAGGCATTGGAGGAGTATAATTCGCTTGACTGTTTGGCTCCAGCAGCCGAAGGCCAGGATATTTGGGTAATGCCCTACTGGGGAAATATATTTCGGTACAATCCCCAAAATAGGGAATTTGACGAGCTGACGCTCCCCCATCAGATGGAGGGAGTAACTAAATGGTGCATGCTTGACAATGGGGATGGCACTCTATGGATAGGCACCAATCGCCGAGGATTGCTGCGCATAGATGCTAAAACCGGAGTTTTAAGGGAGGATTATATTAATAGAGAGGGGTCAGCGAAATTTCCTTGCATTTCGATATATGCGCTTTACAAGGATTCGGCATCGCGCCTATGGATAGGCACCGCCGAGGGTTTGGCTCTCTATAATGACGATACAGATGATTTCACCTGGTTTGTGCACGATCCTAATCAGCCCGGTTCACTCATATCCAATTCTATTTATGATATCGTTGAAATTGACGGAAGTCTGTGGGTAGCGAGTGATATCGGTGGAATCAGTATTCTCAACCTGCGTAATGCTTTGTTTAGGGGGTTGCACAACGCACAGTTTCAAAATCTCAGGGCTGATGGGAGCGCCTCAAGCCTATCCTCAAAGAATATTCGCACCATCTTCCCTGATACCTATGGCAATATTTGGATAGGAAATTATAGCAGCGGCATCGACTTTGTCAGCCACAGGGATGCGCAATTCAGCGTATTGCCATACATCAATCATGGCGAGTTGCAAAATTCATATTATAGCACTTGGGGAGGCGCTGCCGATGAGGAAGGCTATGTGTGGATTGGCGGTGAAAACGAAGTGGCTAAGTTCAGAGATAATCAATTGGTAAGGACCTATAGTCTGCAGGATGTGGTGAGCCATCCATTCTCACAGGTGTTTGCCATCGCCGATGCTGGCAGTCACCTGCTTTTGGGCATGTATAATGGAGGTCTATTGAAGTTTGATAAATCTACCGGCCGAACTATACGCCTACCCTTGGAGCAGGATAATGAGAACGTCATCGCCTTCAGTCGAGACGGCGACAATGCTTTCTGGATATGTAGCCAATACGGCCTATATCGCCTCCAAGACAGCAGGATTGAGAAAATGACTAAAATCAATGATTCTCTGAGCGACATCTCGCTCTATGGATGCGCCCGTGACAAGGACGGGAATCTGTGGGTGGCCACTTACGGCCATGGGATTAGCATCTTTGACCGAGAATATAATTTGGTCAAAGAGCTCAATCTAAGCAATGGATTTGCATCAAACGGTATCAACAGTATTTTTCTTGATTCCTCAGATAGGATGTGGATAGCCTCGCGCAATGGCTTGATTTTAGTCGAGGATACTGCCAATCCCATGAAATATTGTTTTGCCAATACTGGATATCCCGATGGCGATGTGTTTATCAGGGCGATAATCGAGGACGCGAATCATAATATATGGTTCACTACCAACAATACTGTCTGCTTAGTCACAAATGTTGAAACTCTGGATTTCGTGTCATTTGACTCAAATCAAGGGGTAAGCCAAGGCAATTTTATTGAGGGGGCGGCCTGCTTGGCTCCTGATGGCAGTTTGTATTTCGGATCTTTAGGAGGCACATGTTGGGTAAATCCCATGGACTTGGATAAAGAGCCGGTTACCCCTGAGGTAAGGATTCTCGGCTATCAATTGGCCAACCAAGAAGAAGGTATTCCTATTGGCGCAGAGGTGACACCTTTACGCCTGAGCTATGATGCCAACTCACTCTCGGTATCTTTTTCAGTGCTTGACTATGCTTTGAGCCATGATGTGGAGTATGCGTATAGGCTGCAAGGCATAGACCAGGAATGGATATCTACCGGCAATCATCACAATGTGATGCTTCGCAATCTCAGGTCTGGAAATTATGTGTTGAGGGTAAGAGCGCGCTTGGGGCTGGGCCCTTGGAGTGATTCCAATATCGCTGAACTAAAATTGCGCATCTCTCCCCCATGGTGGCTGAGCTGGTGGGCTTGCTTGGCATATCTGGTGATTTTTGTATGTCTGATAATATACGCCACACGCAGTTATACGCGCAAAAAACTGTTGGAAAACAGCTTAGTGCTTGAGAAAAAGAAAATGCTCGATGAGCAAAACCTCAACCAAGAGCGCTTGAGATTCTACACCAACATTACCCATGAACTCCGCACTCCTCTTACCTTGATTTTGGGACCGTTGGAGGATTTGGTGAGCGACTCAAAGCTAACTGACTTTTACCGCAACAAAATCAAGACTGTGCACGATAGCGCCCAGCGTCTGCTTGGCCTCATCAACCAAATATTAGAGTTTCGCAAGACTGAGACCCAGAATCGTGCCTTGCGTGTGGTGCATCGTTCTATCACTGAGCAAGTCATGGAAATAGGTCTGCGATTCAAAGAGCTTAACACCAATCCTAAGGTAGAATACAAGATAATAAATCATCTTACCGACAATCCTATCCTGTATTATGACCCAGAGGTTGTGGCAACTATACTTAACAATTTGCTAAGCAATGCCATAAAATACACCCCCTCGGGTGAGATACGATTGGAAATTAGCGAAGACTCTGTCCAAGGAGTGCACTACGTCAAGCTCCAGGTCTCTGACACTGGTATCGGCATAGACAACGGACAGATCGATCGTATATTCGACCGTTACTATCAGGTAGAGGGCAACCATCAAGCATCTGGCACTGGCATAGGCTTGGCTTTGGTAAAATCTCTGATTGAGCTTCACCATGGTTTGCTCCAGGTCGAGAGCCAATTAGGCTCAGGGTCGGTTTTTGCTGTACTTCTGCCAATGGATTATGACTATCCTGATGCTCTTCGCCTCGATAGTGGAGAGACCCAAGAATCTACCGGTGTCGTTGCAGTTGAGCCTGTCGCTGATGACACTCGCATGAAAATACTGGTCGTTGAGGATAATGTTGACATTCGCTCATACCTTATCGAGACTTTGCAGAAAGATTACGATGTAGAGGGCGCTGCGGATGGTCAAGAGGGCTGGGAGAAAGCACAAGAAATGATTCCCAATCTGATAATAAGCGATGTGATGATGCCTCGGCTCAACGGCAATGAGCTGTGCCGATTGGTCAAAGAGGATTTGCGCACCTGCCATATCCCATTAATCCTACTTACTGCCAAGGATGCCGTGCATGACAAGGAGGAAGGGTACGCCGTAGGGGCCGATTCCTACCTTACTAAACCGTTTAGCACCAATCTGCTGAGAATAAGAATTGCCAATCTGTTGGAGTCGCGTAAGAATTTGGCGCGAGCCTTCTCAAATATGAGTCTTCCTCATAAGGATAACCGGGAAGAGGAGAATGAGAGGCCCCGGGAGCCACAACTCAATCAGCTTGATCGCCAATTTTTGGATAAATTCAAGCAGGTGGTTGAGGAAAACCTGCTTGAACCTAATCTTGACGTTGACTTTATCGCCAGCCAATTCAATATGAGTTACTCTACCCTGTATCGAAAGATGAAAGGCTTGATTGAACTCTCCCCCAACGAACTGGTGCGTCGCATCAGATTGGAGCATAGTGTGGAGCTCCTGCGCAAGGGCAATGTGAATATCTCTGAAGCGGCATACTCAGCAGGATTTAACGATGTGGCTTATTACCGCAAATGCTTCAAAGAGGTCTATGGTACCACCCCCACCTCCTACATCCAAAATCTAGCATAGCAGATGGTCTCACCTCCCAAATCAAAGAAAGGGAAAATCCCCTATAATCAGCGGAATCTACCCAAATTTGGGTAGATTCCGCTGATTATAGGGGATTTTTGGGAATTATCGGGGGATTAGTAGCCGGGGTTTTGGGCCCAATCGTATTGGGTGAGGGCGTCGGCTGGGAAGGGGAAGACGCGCTTGTTGACGTCTGACATGGTTGAGGGCGAAGCCTCAACCTTCCAGGCTGCGCAGTTCTCAAACTTGCCAAAGCGGATCAGGTCGTTGCGGCGCCAAGGCTCCATAATCATTTCGCGTCCGCGCTCGTCGAGCAGGTCCTGCATGGTGAGCGAGGTAGCCATGGGAGCTGAGGAAGCAGCGCGCACCTGGTTGACGAGCTCAATAGCCTGAGCCTCGTTGCCCTGACGCAGGCAGCACTCAGCCTTCATCAGTATCACATCGGCAAGACGGAAGATTGGAATATCGTTGCTTTGGCCGATATAGTTGCTCGGAGCCACTGTGTCATCCTCGGGATTTGCGGGATATTTGAAGCAACGAGCGCCATTCATGCACACTGTCGGGTCGTCGCCGGAGCCAACGTCAAGCTTTGTGATGTCGTTCCACTCAAATTCTTTCTGGAATTCCAGCGGACCAAGCTCTTTGCGGAAGCGGGTGTCGTTGTAGACGATTACAGCCTCATCGGTCTTGTTGAAATCTTCATCCCAGGCATATTGAGCGCCCACGGCAATCACATCATTGCGCTGGTCACCCTCAAGACAGAACAGGTCAACGCACTCAGGAGTAAGCAGATACAAGCCAGCGCGAGTGGTGCCGGGTGCCCATCCCCACAGGTAGGGCTTGCAGTATGTACCCTTGCGATAGTCGCAGAAGCGCATCATCGAGTGAGCAGCCGAGTATTTGTTGGTGCCGAAGTCAAGCTCTACAGCATCGAAAGGCACAGCATAGATAAAGTCGGTGACTTGCACGCCATTGTCGGGGAAGAATTTGCTGCGATAGTTGTCGCCGAGGCTGAATACTCCCGAGTTGATGATTTCGTCGCACCATTCGATGCAGTCGGCTAGCTTAGGATTGGCAGTGTCGCCATCGACGGTAGTAATGTCGTTGGTGTACACGCCCCAATTGAGATACAGCTTAGCCAGCAGGGCCTCGGCCATCCATTTGTTGGGGCGACCGTAGGTGGCTTCGTTGTTGGAGATGGTGAGGTCGGGGATAGCGGCAAGGAGTTCTTTCTCAATGAAAGCGGCCACATCGGCGCGCGGCTGCTGGTAGGTCGAGGCATCAACGCTATCCAGGATTGGCACATTGCCGTAGACATCCATCATCCAGAAATGATAGTAGGCGCGGATGGCACGCAGGGGGGGCGAGAGCCGGATCCTCAGGATTGGAATATTTGGCGATAATCTCATTGGCGGTGTTGATGCCCGAGATGAGGTCCCAAATCAGGCCAGAGCCGGGAGCGTACTCCTGGAAATCATGCACCGAGGCATAATATAAGCGGCCATTGTCCCACCAGTCGCCATTGAAGCTTACGCCAACGGCCTCGTCGGTGCAGAGCCACATGCCCTCCCAGAAGTTGCGGCCAAACCAGGCCTCGCTGCGGGTGGCGTAATAGGCGTTTTCAAATTCTGTAGCGTCGACGGTCTGCACCTCCTCGCCAGCGGCGAAAGCCACGATGCTGTCGATGTCGGCATGGTTGTAGCGCAGCACTGTGTTGTCAGACTTATATATCAGCACGCCTTGGGCAGCGGCTCCCATGGCGGTGGCCAGCATCCCAGCGGCAAGAAGCATGGGTATTGTCTTTCTCATCGGATTGTGAATTTAATGGTTTGGTTGTCAACTTTGATAATGTAAATGCCAGTGGGGAAATGACGCAGATTGATCTGTCCGCATCCTTTGGCATCGAGGCGCCCGGCAGCGCGCTCTATGCCTGAGATGGTGTAGACGGCGTAGGGTGCCTCTCGGCGGAACCCGCTCATGGTGAGCACTCCATCGGCGCGGCTGATGGTGCCGTCCTGGGCCACAACTGCGGCGATGCCTTCTGACGATGCTGTGCCGAGGGTGTACTTGTGGATGTCGGCGCAGTCAAACTCCACCTCTACCCCACCGTCGACGATGGTCACCTTGTCTTGGGCAGGCACCACGCGGGGTCGATTGCCAAGGCTGTAGGCTATCTGTTCGCCGTCGGCTTTCCACACGATGAAATGCGTAGGAGTCGAATCCTGAGCCCAGGCACCCATCATGGCAACGCACGCTATGGCCAAGGTCACTGACTTTCTTAGGATTTTCATGCTAAATGGTTAAGGCGTAAATAAATATGTTGATTATATGATATGTCTATATCCAGGGGTTTATCAGTCTCAGCTCTCCAGATTCACAAAATTACAAAAAATTCAACATACGCCGACAATTTTCCCCAGAAAAATTTCATCTGATTGAAAAATTTCAGGTTGGTAAGGATTCGATGAGGGGGAGGAATAGATGGTCGATGGTGATGGAGTTGTGTACAATGTCGGAATATTTATTGCGCTTCCTCACGGCCTATGAAATTATCCATATCTCAAACTTTTCGGCAAATATACCAAAAATATTTGGAGTGGTTTACTTACCCATCACTTTTCTTAATTCATCTTGAAAAGCTGATTTGCGTTTGTACTTTTCTCGGATTTCTTGGGCAAGAGCTTCAGCAAACGGCTTGCCATCAGGGAGTTCTTTCATAGCGGCTATGTGGCCGCATACCCTGGCATAAGCGTTGCGCTCTGATACCTCAGAGGCTCGCTTGCGTATGATTTCAGCATAGCGAGGCAATAAATCTCCTCTTAGCTCTTGAGGTACATATTTAAGGTAGTATTGTAAGGCATACTTGCTTTGAGTCTTAAGCCAGTCATGGAGTTGTGGCCACCATTTTTCTTCAAGATAGATTTCTCCTTTATTGCACTTTCCAAAAGTCCCGTCATAGAAAGAGGTCTTGGTCATTAGGTCTTTTAGATAAACCTCCCATTTCTCCGGGGAGATTCTTTTCTTCAACTCCTTGTAATAAGCCATATCCCCTCCGGTATTTATAAATAGTCGCTCGAAGGTGACTGTAGCTTTTTCTGGCTTATTGTTAGCTACGTAGCATGTCGCCAATTTCACAAGCCACCCAGTAAGATGATAACGGCTACAGAATTTAGGGTCAGTCAACTCTTCCAATATTGGCTCAAGTTTTTCATATTCAGTGGCATCATACAGTGTGTTAACGTAGAAATCGGCGACTTCTTCGTTGTCTGAGTTCTCCAGAATAAAGGAATCCGCTTCATCCTTTCGACCCATTTTATTCAGCAAACGGTATTTTTGGATGATCACGCTGGTATTGTCGAAATCTTCCTCCAGCATTTTATCTAAAGTTTTGAGAGCATCTTCGTCTCCAAGGCACAGTGCTGCGATGCGTGTAGAGAAATCGGTAATGTCGAGATAGTCATAGTCCTCGAAGACATGAGGTTTCTTTGCTAGTTTGGCTATTCTCTGTGCTGCTTCTTTCTTTATCTCAGCTGAGGTATTGGGGGCTAACATAGCCTCTTCTATTATAGAAGCAGCTTTTTCACAATCCTCATTGAAATAATAGTCTTCATCATCATACCAATCCATCTCATCGTAGCTTTCAGCAAAGCTTTCAAGCCACTGCACACCCATCACTAAGGCAATGTCTGGATTGCCACCTGAGATGGCATTTTGAGCTTGAGAAAAGATGGCAGAACTCTCAGTGCTTACGGTATCCCAATCAGTCACTAAATATCTATTCCATTTGTTTCCGATATCCTTAGTGGCTCTGAATGCTTTGGCAACTCGGCTGGTGGCATTCTCTATTCCTTCCTTGCGCAACTTTGCTTGAATGAAGGCATAAAGCTTTTCAGCTACGTCTTCATCTGTACTCAAGTATTCGAGCACATATTTACGCAGCTCTGAATCGGAGAGTTGCCCAATAAGAGTGGCTGAATTATTTTTGGTGTTCATATCCATACGCCTAAAGTTTGTGCAAATGTAATAAATAATTCCCAAAAAACCAATTTGCATATTAAAAAATACAGAAATTTCAGGTAATGGCAGTTGGTGGATTGAGAAATATTGACTAATTTTGTGTTTTATGATAAACGGGTATAAATATGGAAACTGTAGAGAAGGACTATCCATTAGGGATGCAGGATTTTGCCCAAATCGTGCAGGGAAATTATGTGTATGTCGACAAGACCGAATTTGTATATCAATTGACACATTCTAAGAAGTATTATTTTTTGTCGCGACCTCGCAGATTCGGCAAGACTCTCCTCCTGTCCACCCTGGAATATTTCTTTTTGGGCCGTAGAGATTTGTTCAAAGGACTGAAAATAGATTCTCTTGAAAAAGATTGGATAGACTATCCAGTGCTCCATTTTGATTTGAGTACAGTAGAGGGCGATTCTTCAAATCTGCTGAAGAGTGATTTGGAAGAAATGTTGTCTGAATATGAGGAAAAATATGGCATTTCTACGGCAGTGGAGGGTAAAAGAGCCAGCATTGGGCAGAGATTTTCGAAGCTCATCAAGAATGTCAACGCTATTACTGGCAAAGAGGTGGTGATCTTGATTGACGAGTATGACAAAGACATTCTTGATGTGCTACGCGATGACAAAAAACTGGAGAAGAATCGTAAAGTACTGCGTAACTTCTTTACTGCTCTAAAGGCAAATGACAAATATATACGCTTTGCCATGCTAACTGGTGTGACCCGCTTTCGCCATCTGACCATCTTCTCTGGGCTCAACAATCTGGTCGACATTTCGATGGATAGGGCTTTTGCCACAGTATGCGGCATTACTCTTGGGGAATTAGACGAATATTTCCAGGAAGGACTAAAATGCCTGGAGGAAAATCTGAATCTAAATCGGACTTCCCTCCTTGACGCACTTAAGCAAAAATACGATGGATACAGATTTACATCTTCATTAGAGCATGTCTTTAATCCCCATAGTCTGCTTTCGGCTTTCGTAAGAAAGGAGCTGCGGGATTATTGGGTGATGAGCGGCACTTCAAAAGTTTTTGTCGAATACCTCTCGGAGGCAAATTTCAAGATCGAGAGCTTGCTCGAAGATTGGTATGATGAGAATACTCTGGGCAGCACATTTGACTCCAAACAACCGGTGCCTTTGCTATACCAGACCGGGTACCTAACCCTTCAGGAAGAACGCAACGGCCTCTACAGATTGACCGTCCCCAATGGTGAGGTGCGTCAATCCCTCATTGAGCAGCTTATGCCCCTCTACATGGGCATAAGCAAGAGCATTCCAGTATGTCTGTTGAGAATAAAAGAAAAAGTATTATCTGGAGATATTGATGGATGGCTCACCGAATTGCAAGCCATGATAGCCTCAGCTCCTTATCATCTTCTTACCAAGGATGAGGAAAATCCTGTGGAAAGATTCTATCATTTGATGATTTATCAAGTGTTCATTCTGCTCGGCATAAATACTCGCAGTGAAATCAACATAGCTGGAGGCCTGATAGATATGGTGTCTGAGACTCGGGATTTGTTATATGTAATGGAGTTTAAACTTAATGGCACACCCACTCAAGCCTTAAAACAAATAGATAAGAAAGGTTACGCTCTTCCCTACAGCGCTGATGGCCGTCGCCTATATAAAATAGGAGTCTCCTTCTCCTCCGATACCCACACTATCTCTAAATGGAAATTTAAAGAATCCTAACCTATCCAAGAATATTTGACGTAATCAGCGGAATCTACCCAATTTTGGTTAGATTCCGCTGATTATACAAAAAATTTGGCTCATGCGCAAAAGTCCGTGGCTGAGGCTTAGCCAAAGATCACGGCGCAG
>JAJBUH010000160.1 GCA_020860445.1 Bacteroidales bacterium
ATTTAATTGTTACAAAAATTTTTACTTCAGAATCGCTGAGTAGTTACAAATGAGAATAGGAAAATATATTGTAAATTTGCAAATTGTAGAGGGTCTCTCCCAAATCGTCGGCTCTCTTATAGAATTAAATGATAATTTAATTACCTTAAATGATGTGTCGAGTTTGACGATTTGCAAGCGCATCAGTAACCTATACAATATGAAAAAATCTTTACTTTTTGCTGTAACAGTGGCCTTTTGCGGCCTGGTTTCGGCTTGGGCTACCGTACCTCAGCCAAATCAGTTGCCCGAGGCTCCGCAACGTCCATTGCTGAGTGAGCAGCCAGAGATGGATTTCAAGACTATCTCTCTTGACGTAACTCCTGTAAATACACAGGGGATGAAGGATGCCAAACGCATTGCGGCGGAACATCAGACCGCTGATCGTGTGACTATTGACGCCCAGCGTCGCGCTCCCAGAATGGCTGAGCGAGTGAAAACCCTACGCCCAGACAGCGTTATTAATTCATCAGACACTCGTCGAGCAGCAACTCGTTTTACCTACTATGAGAATGGTGTTATGGCTTCAAAATTGACACGTTCTGAGAATCTGGTAGAGGAATCGGGCCTCTGGGAATTAAGTTCTATGTCACATTATGAATGGGATGACCATGGCGAATGGACTCTTGAGGAGTGGCAATCGTTAGATGATGGTGTGGTAATTCAGGGGGATAAGAGTACCTGTCAAAGAGATTACTATGCCGATGGAAGAATTTCTAAATGGTATGTCGCATACTATATGTGGGGATTCGAAACAAATGACTGGATGGGTGATCGTAAATTTGAGTATGAATATGATGTCAATGGCTATACGATCCTCGATTGCTCATACAGTTGGTCAGCAGAGACCAATGATTGGTATGGCGACTGGAAATATGAGTACGCCTACGATGACAAAGGCAACCAGACCCTCTATGTAAAGTATGATTGGGATTTTGATCTCAATGTATGGATGCCCCAATATAAGAACCAGTGGGCGTATAATACCGATAATCAACTAGTACAGGAAATAGACTACAAGTGGGCGGATGATGTCTGGGTGGTTTATCACAAATGTGAATATTCCTATGATGCCCAAGGGTTTGATACCGGTTGGATTGAATATTGGTCAGACGAATCGGATGCGACAACTGGTGATCCTGTGTGGGTGTACTTAGGCAAAGCTGTGTATGTTAACGATGCTGAGGGTCATCGCGAATACAACCTTGTATATAAGTGGTCAGATACTCTCAATGATTGGGAGAACTACGCAAGGGCTGACTTTGGCTATACAGGGGATTACTTGACACTGCGCATTGACAGCTATTGGGACAGTGCTGTGAATGATTGGGTCTACTCAACAAAACAATTTGTGGAATTTGATGATAATGGCTATCAGACCCTATATGCCTTCCTATATTGGTCAGAATCTGACAGCGATTGGGTTTATTCCAGCAAACAAGACAGCGAATACAATGAGGCAGGTTATTTGACATTCCTTGCGGGCTATTCTTGGTCAACCTCTGACAATGCATGGATAGGCGGTCACAAGTATGAATACGCATGGGATATGGCTGTGGGTAAGCAGACAATGGAGGCCAATTATTACTGGTCGGATGGAGTGAACGACTGGGTTGGGAATATGAAAAATGTACGTGCCTATGATAATGAGGGTACTGAGATTATGTATGGATTCTATTCTTGGGATTTATCCTTAAGTTTCTGGATGGCTTATTATAAAAATGAGTCTGAGTATGATGAGTACGGAAACCAGACCTTATATAGAGACTATAGTGGACTGGAAGAAGATATTGATGATTTGCCAGAACAATCCAAAACAGAATATTCTTATGGCGATTGGGCAGACCAATATTTCGTTGAAGCTTTTCAGACATTCCGTGAATATAATTGGGTAAATAATGATTGGGCGCTCACTTGGTACAGTGAAGGTGTTTTTGATGAGGAGGCTCTGACCTTCACCACCTCGCATTATTGGATGTGGGATGGGGTGCCAGTTAGAATGGAAGAGACTCCGGTGACTTATTTCTCGCGCGTGCCCACCAGCGGCATCGCTGATGCCAAGCAGGAAGCTAAGGTCACAGTCTCTGGGCGCACTATTCTGACAGCTGGAGAGCCTGTATCAGTCTATGACCTGAGTGGCCGCCTGGTTGCTCGCGGCAATGGCGAAAACATCGCCATCAGCAAGCCCGGCATCTACATCGTGCGTACATCCACCGCTGTCGCTAAGATAGCAATCCGCTAAAGTAATAACTTTATCCGAAATTAAAAGGTCTGACAGAGTTGAAGTTTAGGGCTACTCTGTCAGACCTTTATACATAGGTTTCAGGAATTTTCTTCAATCTGACTAAAGATTTTTTTGAGAGAAAGAAGAAAATATTGAATAAAATTCCTATCTTTGCTAAAAATTATGGTGATGAATGAAGAATTGAATAAAAATCTTAAAGTTTCAGAAACTTTTGAAACTGAGATTTACTTTGAGATGGCACAAAAACTTTATGGTACTTGTGCCTCTCAATGTGAGGAGTTGTATCATATAGCTATACGAACAACTGAAGAATTCAAAAATGTTACTCCAGAAGCTATCCTGGAAGATAGTCGCATTATAAAGATATTACGTTATTGTATGTTGCCCTGCCAAAGCCAAATGAAGTTTGGGCAATTATTGGGTTTATCCTCCACATCTAAGTTTGAAGATGTAAAAGTTAAACCTGGTACTGTTTCCTATAGAGAGCTTCAGAAAGTTGCTATAGCAGTATGTGATCTTTTTCAAGAGTACATGGATAAACAAAGATTTTTATGGCTTAATGTCCAATTGAATAAACCACAGAAACAATTAGCTTTAACATATGCAAAGAACTGGACTTGTTCCTTAATTGCCAATCAAAATTCGACTACGGAGTTTCGCAATTGGAGGAAGGAGTTGCAAGAGAATACTGCTGTTAAGCAACTCCTAGAAGCTGGATATACTCAAGTCGAAAAACGTCAAAAAATTTCTCAAGTAGAAGATTTACTCCCAGGGCAATTTAGCAGAGAGTGTGTTGTTGAAGGTATAAACCCACAAAAAGCGGACTTTGTAGTACGTCTTAAGAAGAGCAAGAAGTTGTTGCTGATTGAGGCCAAAGCTATAGGTGTCAAGCTAGATTCCCATAAAAGGCTTAAAGAATGTCGAGAGAAATTCGAGGATTGGCGCCAATCTTTTGGTCGTAAAGGATGTGAAACGGCTGCGTTTCTATCAGGATTCTTAACTGAGAAAGGATGTGAATCTTTATTAGAACTTGGTTCCTTGATATTCTGGGAACACAATAAAAGTTTGTATGATTATGTCGCTGAAGAATGAAGAACAGCATTCGCTTACTTCTATAAGTCTTTTTAGTGGTGCTGGAGGATTAGATATAGGAATGGAGCAGGCAGGGTTTAGTACTCTGTCAGCCGTAGAGATATGTCCTGATTTTAGCCAAACCCTTAGACTTAACCAATCTAAAGGCTTGCATATCGATGGCACCAAGAGAAAATATTTAGAGGGTACACAAATTCTCACCGAAGATATTAGGAATATATCTGCGTCTGATTTGAATCCCAAAGGTATAGAAATAGACTGTTTGGTTGGAGGACCTCCTTGTCAAGCTTTTTCAAGTGCGGGCAAACAAGAATCCATTTTTGACAATCGGGGCGCTTTGGTATATCAATACTTAAGGATGTTGAAGGAGATCCAACCTCGTACATTCATATTTGAAAATGTACGTGGATTGGTGACTGCCCGAGGTATGAAGGGAGAACCAGGCGAGGTGCTTCATGAGCTGTTGCGAATAATGAGGCAGATAGGATATTCCTCACATGCTATGCTTCTTAACTCAGCTGATTTCGGCTCTTATCAACGTAGGGTAAGATGTTTTATCATAGGGTCTAGAATTGGTAACGCACCTGAGACGCCACTACCTACCCATGGCAAAGAAGCTTTAGAGGCCAATTTGTTTTCAGATGACATTAAACCCTGGAGGACTTTAAGAGACTTTTTATCAAGTTACGAAGATAAGGAGGAAAGTCATTGGTGTCGTCCTACAGAATCTCTTTGGATAGCTTTGAAGGACCTTCCCAATGGATCAGGCTTGAAAAGTTCGGGACGCCCCGAAGCAACGCGCCCTAATGGGCATTGGGGGTATCGCCAAGGTACTTTTATAGCTGATCTTGACAAACCTGCTCGCACGGTCACCGGCTCCTCAAGTCAAGATTGGATACGGATGGCTGATCATTCTTTGAGACGCCTCACTTTGAGAGAAGTGGCTTTATTGCAAGGTTTTCCAGAAGATTGGACTTTTTGTGGGTCAAAAGCTCATCAATTTCAGCAAGTAGGGAATGCCGTTCCAACAATTTTTGGCAAAACTTTGGGTAAAGTTATAGCGGATTATTTGCGAGAAAGAGATGGAAAGACCATGCTTTCTGGTGACGTAGAATCGGAGGTTGATCCAATGATTATGGAATCCATCAGATATACGAAATATGATAATTCTCGAAATGGGTCTTATCGTGTCAATCGTATTTCCTCTTTATTAGGTTCAACCCCGTAGTATATGCCTTTTAAGATGTTAAGGGCAAACTCGCGTGATTCTGATTTGGAGAAGTGTCATAGTCTCAATGTCCCCTAAAGTGTTCGAAATGACAGTCAATTGTCCGATTCCTGGCCATTCTCTGCTTGTATTGCCTTTATTAACAACTGTGGATTCCCTCGTATCCCAAACTGAACTGACCATTTCTGGTTGCATTTCGCCGTAATCGCCATATTGGTGCTGATTCTTGACTTGGGGTTCATCGGCCTCTACTGGCTAGCTCGCCACTCCGCTTCAATTACCCCATCGATGCCCTCCGCAGCGAATAAATTGGAGATGAAAGGCTAGAGTGCGGTAACTTTACAGCAATTTTTGGCAGAAGTTGCTGTAAACCTACCGCAACTTTTCCTAAAATCTGCGGCAAACTTACCGCAATCTTGTTTGTGGCTCTTGTTTTTATGGGAATAATATCGTAACTTTGCCACAAAATTACTATATTGGATATGGAACAGCTTCTGTTAAGATACCACCATGCTTTAGAAAAGACACCAACAGAATTTGTGAGATATTTGGATTCACAGATAGATTGGTCGTCGCGCCTCATAGGGATTTTGGGTACGCGCGGCATAGGCAAAACTACCTTAATGCGTCAACGCATTAAAATGCATGAGAATATAGAGTCTACCCTCTATGTAGATGCGGGGGATATTTACTTTGGTTCTCATTCCCTGTATGAGGTAGCCGAAAATTTTTATAAGAATGGTGGGAAAAAACTTTTCATAGATGAGATACATCGCTATGAGAACTGGGCCTCAGAAGTGAAAATGATTTATGATTTCTTAGAGGATTTCCAAGTAGTATACTCAGGATCTTCAATTTTAGACCTTGAAAGAGGGGGCGCTGACTTGTCGAGGCGTAAAAGCCAACATTATCTCTATGGGCTCTCTTTTCGTGAGTTCTTAAAATGGAAACATGACATCGATGTGCCAGTGATGACTTTGGATGAGGTATTGCACAACAAACAACCTATACTCCCATCAACATTGCGCCCTATCGCCCTTTTTAAGGATTATCTTAGAAATGGTTATTACCCTTTTGGTGAAGAGACAGATTTTTGGGATAAGTTAACAAGTGCAGTGACAACTACGTTAGAAAATGATATCCCTCAATATGCAAAGCTAACATTGGGGACCATCAAAAAAAATTAAGAAATTGTTTTACTTCTTAGCCCAGCATGTACCCTTCAAGCCTAATATCTCTAAAATAGGAAAGACTTTGGGCATAGATCGCAATGAGATACCTGATCTACTTGAATATCTCAACCGTGCCCAGCTAATTTCTATGGTGAAAATGCCTGGGAACGGTTTGGGGGCAATACGTGATGTCGAAAAGCTGTTTCTTAACAATACCAATCTTGCCTATGCCCTCTCAAATGAGACTCCAGATATCGGTACATTAAGAGAAACGGCTTTTTGTCAAATGACTTGCGTCACAGAAAAGGTTTCAGCCTCATTAGCTACAGATTATTATATAGGTGACAGCTCTTTTGAAGTAGGCGGACTTAACAAAGGTACTCAACAGATAGCCGGTGTGCCCAATTCTTACATAGTACGAGATGACACGGAATACCGTGCCTTCAACTTTATCCCGCTTTGGCATTTTGGCTTCCTCTACTAACCCATGAAGGCCTTTGACAGAGAGCCCGCTTGTCGCTTTTGCGGAGTATGAACTATTAAAGTTTGAGAAATGAATCGATTGATGAGTGTTTTGATGGCGATAGCCGCTGCATTGGGCGCTAATGCTGCTTGGGTAGAAACGCCGATGGAATATCGGGCTGGTATGCCTGATACGCTGATGGTGCCCCCAGTACTGACATATCCTATCGATGGGATGCCGCAGCCGAGTTGGCGCCCTGATGGGCACTATGATGGTGGTCGCGATGCGAGGGTGCGGCTGTTGGACTGGTTCAACTTCAAGTACCAGAGTCCAGATACCGTGGCTACAGTGCAAGCCATAGAGCAATACACCTTTGGCAACGGCCAAGCAGGAGCGACAGATGTAATCTTTGTAGGCCCAGATGCCATAGCCGTATTGGTTTGCCAAGGAGGGCATCAAATATACAGCGCCGAGACATTGAGGGAAATTGGGGAGTTGCCAGGATATATCTATGAAAGTTTTGATGACATGATAGCGTGCGAACAGTCAATCAGTCATGCTCAGAGCGGGGTGGCCGATGCTTATGGCTGGGATGGAAAGCTCTATGTGGTAAGCAATGGCGGGGTACTAAGGATTTACGATATAGCAAAGATGCGCCTCGAGCATGTAGTGGTGCTATGGCCAGAAGATGAGGCTGATGGTCGCTTGACGCGACCCGTTGCCCAATGTTTCCTATATCCACAGCAAGGTTGGGTGGCGTATAGCTTTGAGGGCGACCCAATCTACTATCACTGCAATTTTGCAGTCTATCTGCGATAAGGTAATGACAGAAAAGTTCCATGGGGTGAAATGTCTTGATGGCAAAAGGCCTTTTAGACAATGATGTTTGAGCCGCAGAGAAAAGATGGGCTGGGGGATTAGTCGTAAATTTGCAGCGGTGATACTTTATCACTTATAGTTTATCCCTTATAACATATACTTAATACCTATCCTCGTGCGCAATTTACTTTTTATCATCGCTTCGCTGCTGTGCCTCAGCAGCTGCGGACAGTCAAACAAATCAACCATGGACCAGAAGAAAATACTCGTTGCCTATTTCTCAGCCACCGGCACCACCGAACGCGTGGCCAAGGCTATCGCCGATGCAACCGGCGCAACCCTATATGAAATTACCCCTGATCCGCGCTTCACCACTGCCGACCTAAATTGGAACGACCCAACGAGTCGTAGCAGCGTGGAGATGCACGACTCTGATTCGCGTCCCGCAATCGCCAACCCCGATGGCGTCAACGCAGCCGATTACGATTTGATTTTCCTCGGCTATCCGATATGGTGGGACCTGGCTCCGCGCCAAGTTAATACTTGGATTGAGAGCCAGAAGCTCGATGGCAAGCGAGTGGTGCCCTTTGCCACCTCGGGTGGCTCCTCCATTCGGGGAAGTGTGCGTGACCTCAAGCGCCTCTACCCCTCCATCGATTGGCAAGAGGGGCGCCTCCTCAACGGTTCCCCCAAATCCGCCTCCGATTGGGCCAAATCAATCGATTGAGACAACATGGCTGCGTGGAGAGGCTAAGCCTCTCCACGCAGCCATGACTTATACTATCAGAAATAAATATTGGCTGGGTCGGTGGCATCGGAGTTGAGAAACATCACGTAATAGATGGGCATATATAGAATTTCTCCGTCATGGCGCACCTTGCCATCGTTGGAGAATACGATAGCACGGTGAATTCCATAATCTTTAACTCCTAACAAGCGGTATAGCGCGCTATGCTGCGTGTAATCCTTGCCCGATTTGACCTCTATAGGGAGAGTACAAAGTAATGAATAATCGTCAATTAGGAAGTCTACTTCTCCAATTTTGCGCTGGTCATAATAATACAGGGCAAAACCATGAGCTTTAAGCTCTTGAGCTACCACATTTTCATAAACAGCGCCTAAGTTTACACTACATTGTGTATCAAGAACAGGGCGAATGTTGTTATGGTACAAAAGGCCAGAAAGAATCCCAACATCGTTGAGGTAAAGTTTTATGAGATTCTTTTTCAAGGACTCAGATAGAGGATAACGAGGATTGGTGATGGCGTTCACCCCTAAGGTTATGCCAGAATCGAGTAAATATTCAAATTCCTCACGATATTGGTCAAAGCGATCGCCCTTGCGGTCTTGAATGTCGCGAGCTACAATGCGTTTTTTCTTGTTCTCCATCTGTGATGGGACCATGTCATAAATGCGCTTTATGAGTAGACGCTTGTTAGCATCTTCCTCATATTTTGAGGCGTCATCTTGGTAGAGAGTATGAATTTCAGCTTGCACTTCACGCACCTTTATGATGTTGCGGGTATCAAGATAAGCATTGACCGCATCAGGCATCCCTCCTACCAATAGATACCTACGGAAAAGATCCATCACCCGTGTATGTAGAGATTGAGGAAGAGACTTTTCTTGCTCGTAAGCTTTCTGCATTTCACCAATAGCATCATGGCCAACCCCATTGGCTATCATGAATTCTTCAAAATCCAATGGATACATTTCTCGGAGCGCTATACTGCCAATAGGGATTGAAGTAGTATGACGCAAAGCTATTCCCAATAAGCTTCCACTTGCTATGAATCTATAACGCCGGTCTTGACGCAAGAATTTAAGCCAAGTCAGATACTTAGGATAGTGTTGGATTTCATCAAGGAAAATAAGAGTATCATTGAAATCTCCAAGTTCATTACCATAAAGAGAAGACAATAGGAAATAGAAATCATCTATAGAGGAAACATTTTTGAATATCTGGTCACGTTCATCGTCAAGGATGAAATTAATTTCATGAAAATTGGTAAACATTCTTCTACCAACTTCACGAATAATAAATGATTTACCTACTTGACGAGCCCCCTCAAGAATCAATATCTTGTCGGTATTGCTCTGCAAGTGTTCCACCACAGTGGATTCTATTTTTCTCCACAACATAGTTATCTTCCTTATGAATAGTACTCAATTCTATCGCAAAATTACACTTTTCATAGGAATTTACCAAGAAAAAATCGCACTTTTCACACAAAAATCACCTCCAAAAATCACACTTTTCATATAAAAATGACCCTCAAAAATCACACTTTTCACAACACTTTTGTTAAATAGTTGATTATTAATTGTTTAATATCACATATTTTATAAGACCGGGAGGTAACCTGGATGGCTATTCCTAAGGGGGTAGCCATCCGGGTACCTGCTACTCGCTGCGGAGGGCGTCGACGGGGTTGATGGAGGCGGAGCGACGAGCAGGCCAGTAGAGGCCGATGGCCTTTAGATTGGTGGATTCGTGATAATTTTTGAATCAAATGGGGATGGCGGGGGAGGGGAAAATTTGTAATTTTGTTGCCATAAGAAAGGATACCATAAAAAGAAACCATAGAAAAGGATACCAAAGAAAAGCGATGATTATGGAGACAAAATATCTTTTGCCGATTTTGGCTTTGTGCCTCGGCGGTTCGGCATGGGCTTCGACTGACAATGTGGCGCCAAGGGCGCAGGTCACTGCCTCCTTGGGGCAAGAGACGGCCATGGGCATCAACGATGGCATCATGCGCGTTGATGGCAAGGGATGCTGGGAGTCAGAGAGCCGTGAAACATTCTGGGGCGAAATCGATTACCCCTGGGTTCAGCTCGACTGGACCGAGCCGCAAACCATCAGCCAAGTCATCCTCTACGACTTGCCCGATGAGAAGCGCAACATCGCATCGGGTGTCCTCCAGTTCAGCGACGGTACCCATGAAAGAGTGCTTCAACTCCCGGCAGATGGCGCCCCGCGGGTGGTGGATTTTGAGCCACGCAATGTCTCTTGGCTCAGATTTGAGGCTACCGATGGCGAGGGCGAGAGCTTGGGCCTGTCAGAGATCGAGGTGATGGCCGCACCTGGCAGCGATGGCACATGCCTATCGTATGTCGACCCCTGGATCGAGACTACTCGCGGACGGTATTTCTTCTTTGTCACCGGCAGCATGCCCTTTGGCATGATGAGTGCAGCGCCACTCACCCGCAACAAGAACCAAGAGGGTGGGGGATACAATTACAATTCAAGGCACGTGCTGAGTTTTCCGCAAATCCACGGCTGGATGCTATCGGGCTTAGAGCTCATGCCAGTGCATCATCGGAAAGATATCCATCAGGAAATTTCACAATTTACGGGTCATGACGATTGGAAGTCAACTTTCTCACACGATGCCGAGATTGTGCAACCCGCCTATCATCGCCTTTACCTCGACCGCTACCATGCTTGGGTAGAGCAGACATGCGCCGAACGCACCTCGCTCTATCGGATCACATATTGCCAGGACGGCGATGCGGGTCTGCTGGTCAATCTGGGCGGATATGTCTCCACCGCTACGATGACTAATGCCCATGCCGTGCAGGAGAATGATTCGACAATCTGCGGTTACTTCGATACTGTGGGACGCCTATGGGGCGGACCTGACCGAGTGAGGATATTCTTTACGCTCCAGACCTCAGAGACCATCAACTCAATCGACTCTTACGATGCCAATGGATTGAAGCGCGATCGCAGCACTCTCGAGGCTCCTGACCTATTCACTCCGCGCAACGATGGCATGACTTATGCCGATGCTCCAGCGGCAGGGTTGCTATTGCATTTCCGGGCTGAGGCTGGACATCAGGTACTTGTCAAGTCGGCATTCTCGCTTTGCAGCCTTGACAATGCCAAAGAGAATCTGCAGAGTGACTTTGCAGGGTGGGATTTTGACCAGGTGCGCCAACGGTCCCAGGCTGTCTGGGAGTCATATTTTGATCGTATCCAAGTAAAAGGTGGTACCGCTCAGCAACGAGTGAAATTCTACACCGACCTCTGGCATTCGTTGCTCGGCCGACATAAGATAAATGATGCCAACGGACAGTATCCGAGCTATTTCCAATATGAATCGCTGCGCGGCAATGGCTTGGTAGGCGCTAAGCTCGAGGTGAAGCAATTGCCAACTGATGCCGATGGCAAGCCATTGCACAATTGCT
This sequence comes from Bacteroidales bacterium, assembly GCA_020860445.1. Classification (GTDB taxonomy): domain Bacteria; phylum Bacteroidota; class Bacteroidia; order Bacteroidales; family Muribaculaceae; genus CAG-873. The sequence continues at coordinate 11,253 of JAJBUH010000160.1, forward strand.
ACAACTCTGACGCGCTGTGGCTCTCGCAGTGGAATCTCAACAATCTGTGGGGCCTGGCCTATCCTGAGGTGCTCGATGATTTTGCCGCTTCGTTTTTGCAAACGGGCATCGATGGGGGCTTGCTCGCCCGTGGTCCTTGCGCCGGAGGATATTCCTTCATCATGAGCGGTTGCCCGGCTACCACGCTGATAGCAAGTGCCTATCAGCAGGGGTTGTACAAGAAATGGGATCCTGAGATTGCGCTCGATCTAATGCACCGCAACCATCAACCTGGTGGTATGCAAGGTTGGGGTACGGGCGATGACTTCGATTTCTATATTGCCAACGGCTATTGCCCTGACCGAGGCGGACTGACTGTGCAATGGTGCTTTGAGGATTGGGTGCTCTCGCAGATGGCCCAAAAGATGGACCGCAAAGACCTGGCTGAGGAGTACGCCAAGCGCTCTGAGGGCTGGAAGGCGGCGATGCATCCCGAACTGAAGCTGTTGATGCCTCGACACCGCGATGGGTCGTGGCTGCATGAGGACCCTCTCAACGGCTGGGGATTTGAGGAGGCTAATTCATGGCAGACAACCTTTGGCCTCTCCCATGCTATACCAGAGCTCGCCGAGGCGATGGGCGGAGCAGATAGCCTATGCTCCAAGCTCAACTATGCCTTTGAGATGGCTGCGCCCGAGGATTTCGTCAAGGGTTATGGCTCTGGATATGTGAGCTATGCCAATCAACCGGGCTTGTCATCGGCGCATGTTTTCGCTCACGCCGGGGAGCCATGGCTCACGCAGAAGTGGGTGCGCCGTGTCAACCAGCAAGCCTATGGCGCCACTACTCCGGACCTTGGTTATGGCGGCCATGATGAGGACCAAGGGCAGATGGCTTCGCTGTCAGCGCTGATGTCGATAGGCCTGTTCAACCTCACTGGTTGCACCGAGATAGACCCGCAATTGGATGTCACAAGCCCCGTGTTTGACAAGGTGGTCATCTCTTTGAATCCAGACTATTATCCTAGCGGGGAGTTTGGGATAGTCACTCATGACAACTCGACTGAGAATTTCTATATCTCGCGCTTATCTCTCAATGACAAGGAATTAGACCGCTGCCAGATTCCTCACGCCTCTTTCGCCCAGGGTGGCACTCTCGATATTTGGCTCTCCTCCACCCCCAACAAATCCCTAATACGCTAATATCAGTGAGTAGCACGACTCTTGTCTGTTAACCCCACATGGAGTGCGTAGCACGCAATGTGGGGTAGAGGAAAGATCTACCATTAAAGTAGAGTGCGGAGCACGGCTCTCAATCCGGTTGTCATGATATTTTTAAAATAGCATTAAATATGACCTATTGTCACTAAAAATCGTTGAGGAAATTGGTGAGGTGAATTTATTTAGCTATCTTTGTCGTCGAATAAACCGACTACAAAGATAATGAGGAAGAATTTTTACATATTGGGTGCGGCAGCCATGCTGGCTGTCGGTGCCCATGCGCAGCAAGCTAAGGCTGACTACGAATTGGTGGTGCCTCTGCCAGCGAGCATCGAGTTGACCGATGGCGTGGGCTTCTTGGTGAATCTCAACGACCCCGTTGGGGTCACAGAGCATGTCACATCGGCTATCCCCAACCCCGAGGGCTATCGCATCACTGTCGATGCCGATGGCATTCTGATTGAGGGAGGCTCTGAGGCAGGACTATTCTATGGTCATCAGACGCTACGCAAAGCCGCAGGCGCAAATGCCGACCAGACGGTCGAGTTTCCGGCTGCTGTTATCACCGACGAACCACGGTTTGGCTATCGAGGAATGCACCTCGATGTGTGCCGCCATTTTTTCCCTATTGAGTTTGTCAAGACCTACATTGACATGTTGGCACTGCACAACATGAACGTGCTGCATTTCCATATTACTGATGACCAAGGCTGGAGATGGGAAAGCAAAAAGTATCCGCTGCTCAACGAGGTTGGCTCGTGGCGCGACCGCACTGTCAAAGGCAGGGCAGGCAGCGGCCAGTATGAGTATGGCCGATATGGGGGCTATTATACCCAAGAGGAGTTACGCGACCTGGTGCAATACGCTGCTGAGCGCCACATCACCATTATTCCCGAGGTTGACATGCCTGGCCACATGCTCGCTGCCTTGGCTGCCTATCCCGAGTTGGGTTGCACGGGAGGCCCTTATGAGGTTTGTCCCGACTGGGGAGTGTTTGAGGATGTGCTATGTCTTGGCAATGACGAGACTATGGACTTTCTCTATGGCGTGTTTGGCGAACTGATTGAGATATTCCCTTCGACCTATATCCATGTTGGCGGCGATGAGTGTCCGCGAGATCGTTGGAAAGCTTGTCCTAAGTGTCAGGCCAGAATCCAAGCGGAGGGTCTTACTGCCTCGGATGGCCATACCCCCGAGGATATGCTCCAGAGCTGGTGCACGGCTCAGGTTGAGAAATTTCTCAATGCCCAGGGGAGGCAGATAATCGGTTGGGACGAAATCCTCAACGGTGAGGTAGCTCCTGGGGCCACGGTGATGTCATGGCGAGGCACAGAGGGTGGAATCAAAGCTGCCGGTGTGGGCCACGATGTGATTATGACCCCCAACAGCTATTGCTATTTTGACTACTACCAGACTGCCGACACCGAGGGCGAACCTCTGTCGATTGGCGGTTGCATCACGGTCGAGAAAGTGTATAGCTTTGACCCAACTGTGGGCCTAAATGCTGATGAGGCCAAGCACATACGGGGCGTACAGGCCAATCTTTGGACCGAGTATATCCATACCCCTGAGCATGCCGAGTATATGGTTTTGCCGCGCATGGCTGCCCTGAGCGAGGTGCAATGGCAAGCTGCCGACCGCCCCAAAGATTATGACGCATTTAAGCGCCGCGCAGCCCACATGATGCAAATCTATGATAAGCTGGGTCTCAATTATGCCAAGCACCTCAATCAGCACTGAATAGGCACTCGCCCTGCCGAACCAACCGAGGGGCCTGTGTGTTAGTAAAGGTGAAAATTAAAAACACACACACGCTCATCAACTATGATACCCTTCAGAGAAATAACCCCGGATGACGCGCCGATAGTGCGCCGATACGCAATGGCTAATCATATACCCAATTGCGACCTCTGTTTTGCCAACATCTACGGATGGCAACCCCTGTATCAAACCCGCATGGCCGAATGGCGCGGATGGCTACTGTTCAGCTTTATGGCTGGCAGGCATCCGGCATTTATGATGCCTCTCAACGATGGCCATGAGGAATGTAAGATAGAAGAAGTTTTTGAAGAACTGCGCAAGCAGAGCTATCCTCACCCGCTGCTGGTGATGGGTATGACGCAAGAGGAGGCCGACCGATTCGGCCAGCAGCATTGGCAACCCAATTATGATGATTACATCTATGACCGCGCTTCGCTTGAGAGCTTGAGCGGCAAGCGCTTGCAGCCCAAGCGCAACCATGCCAACCGTTTTGATTCTGAGTATCCCGAGGCACGGCTGTGTCCGCTCGAGCATATCGACGAGTGCCTGGCCTTTGCCTCGCTGTGGGGCTTGGGCGAGGAGATGGATATGATGCGCCGAGTGCTGCCGCTGCGCGACAAACTCGATATCCGAGGCTTGGAGCTATGGGTAGGCGACCGATTAGTAGCGTTCACCTTTGGCGCTCCAATCGATGAGAATTGTTTTGACGTGATGGTCGAGAAGGCTGACCGCGACTTTGAGGGCGCTTATGCCGTAATTAACCGCGAATTTGTCAAGTCACTGCCTCCGCAATACACTCTGATAAATCGAGAGGAAGACCTCGGCATCGAGGGGCTGCGCCACGCCAAGATGTCGTACCATCCAGTCGAAAGATTGCATAAATACAACGTATGGGAGAAAGTGAAGCCTGCCGACGAGCATTAGTCGACCAGTATTGCGCCCTGTGGGCCGATGTCTTTGGAGATTCGCCCGAGTACATCGCCGATGTGGTAGGCCACATCGGCGTGCCTGTGCTTGTGACGCAGGCGCATGTGGTGGTCAGCGGCACGCTGCTTGTGCCTTATGACATCGACCTGGGGGATCGAGTTGTCAAGGCGTATTATCTCTATGCCGTGCTCACCCATCCCCGCTTTCGCGGCCGTGGGTATGCCGACCGCCTGATGCACAAGGCCCATGATGAGGCACGCCGTCGGGGTGCCGACTACTGCTTCCTCTGTCCCGCCGACGATCGCCTGCTCAAATATTACCGCTATTTTGGCTACACCCCCAATGTAGCCGACCTCTCTCATTGCCGTCCCCCCATCCC
>JAJBUH010000046.1 GCA_020860445.1 Bacteroidales bacterium
TCATTTATAAAATTATTCGTTTTTCATTATTCATTTTTCATTTATAAGGTGAATATAGGTATCGTAGATAGTGTCAAGCGCGAGTTGCGCAGGATGGTGACAATGCCGATGTACTTGGTGTTCATGGTGTTGTGCCCCATCGGGTGCGGACTTATCTTCATGAGCCTGCTCAGCGCCGGCTTGCCTCTGCGCACCCCGGCGGCGGTGGTCGACCTTGACCATTCCGAGCTATCGCGCCAGGTCATTCGCAATCTCAATAGCAACGAGCTGGTCGACGTGCAATACAAGCTCGAGAGCTACTCTGATGCTCTGGCCTATGTGCGCGAGGGCAAAATCTTTGGCTTTTTCATCATATCGCGCGACTTTGAGAAGGATGCCTTGGCTGGCAAGAAACCGACTATCGACCTGTACAGCAACATGACCTACTTTGTGCCAGGCACTTTTGCCTTCAAAGGATTCAAGTTGGTCGCCGTAAGCACCACTGGAGGGTTGGCAGCGGCCAAACTTGCGGCCGTGGGCCTCACGCCTGACCAGATAACCGCTCTGTCGGTGCCAGTCGATATTGACATCCATGGCATTGGCAACCCGTGGACCAACTACAGCTATTATCTGACTCCATCGTTCACCTTCGCTACGGTGGCGCTCCTAATGATGCTGTTCACAGTGTTTTCAATCACTGTCGAGATCAAGCACAGCACCTCGCCGCAATGGTTGATGACTGCCAAGGGAAATATTGCAGTGGCCGTCTTTGGCAAACTGCTGCCGCAGACGGTGTTGGGCGTAATAGTATGTTTCCTACTCGAGGCTGTTATGTTCGGTTTCTTGCATTTCCCTATGAATGGCAGTCTATGGTGGATGCTTGTGGCCACAGTGCTGTTTGTGATTGCTACGCAGTCGTTTGCGGTTATGGTGGCATCGATTCTGCCTAATCCTCGCATTGCTCTGAGCGTGGTGTCGCTGATAGGCGTGCTTACGTTCTCGTTTGGCGGCTTTTCGTTCCCAGTCGAGAAGATGTACGGTGCTATCGCAGCGTTCAGCTATATTGTGCCAATCAGGTATTGGTTTTTGATATACGTCAATATCGCCCTCAACGGTTTTGATGTCTACTTTGTGCGCTTCTACTTTGTGGCACTGTTGATATTCCCCTATCTGGGCATGGCTTTCCTGTGGAAACTCAAGAAGGCTTGCCTGCATCCCGTTTATATCCCATGAAATGGTTTAGAAATACGGCCCGAGTATTTAGGCAGGAGTGGAAGGTAATGCTGACCGACCCCGGCCTAATCCTCTTTTTCGTGGCTCTGCCCTTGATGTATCCTATCGTATATACGCTCATCTATAATCCTGAGCAGGTGAGAAAGATTGAGGTGGCTGTGGTCGACGATTGCCGGTCGCAGGAGTCGCGCGAGCTGGTGCGCCAAGCTTCGGCCTCGCCGGCGTTTGCGCTATATGGATACGCCTCGAATATGTCAGAGGCTAAGGATTGGTGGGCCGAGCAGAAGGTCTACGCCATCTTGCATATCCCTTATGATTATGGTAAGAAGATCAATCAGATGGAGCAAGCGCATGTCACTATGTACACCGATATGAGTCTGCTCTTGCGCTACCGCGCATTGATGACGGCAATGACATCAATCCAGATGAAGCTGGCCTCAGACATCACCACTGAGCGCATAGAGAGCCTTGGGGCAGAGTCGCTCGGGGTGGGGATGCCGATTCAGACCACCAACCATTTCCTGGGCGACACGCAGCAGGGCTTCGCATCGTTTGTGATTCCGGGCATTGTGGTGCTGATTTTGCAGCAGAGTTTGATACTCGGTGTGGGATTGCTTGGCGGCACTGCCCGCGAGCGTCGGCGCAAGAATTTCGGGTACGACCCTCTTGGTGTCAACGATGCCGGGGCTTTGGCCCAGGTGTGGGGCAAGGCGTTGGCCTACACTATATTCTACATTCCAGTCGCTATCTACATATTGCACTATGTGCCTGAGTTTTTCCATCTGCCCCACTACGGCAACCCGGTGGATTATCTGTTGCTGATGTTCCCGTTGCTGTTGGCCTCGGCCTTCTTGGGCCAGTTGGCAGTGATAATGATATGGGAGAGGGAGTTTGTGTTCCTCGTAGTAGTGTTTACCTCGCTGATCTTCTTGTTCCTCTCTGGTCTGACGTGGCCGCGCTATTCGATGTCGCCCTTCTGGCTCACCCTTGGCGACTTTGTGCCCGCAACATGGGGCATAGAGGGCTTTATCCGCATTAATAGCAACGCCGCCACCCTTGCCGAGAATGCTCGCTGCTACATCGCTCTGTGGCTGCAAGTGCTGGTCTACAGTTTCCTTGCCGCCATGGTCTGGAAATATATGGTCACCAAAGAACGCGCCAAATTCAAATCTTTCCCAGCTACTGCACAGTAATTGGGAAAGTGTGCACTATTTGGTCGTGACGTAAATTATTCGTACTTTTGCGGAAATTTACAACCGACTGAGGATGTACCCATCCTCAGAAAATAGTGACAGAAAATGACAAACGACAACCCCATGATGGAGGTGGCAGCCCGCCTGGCCGGCTTGCGTGATGCACTCGACCTGACAGTGGAAGAAATGGCACGCGAGTGCCACATCAGCCCTGACCTCCTGAGAAAATACGAAAGCGGCACTGCCGACATCCCAGTGAGCTTTCTTCACGGCCTGGCTTCGACCTACGGTGTGGAGCTCACTGCCTTGATGTTCGGCTCTGAGCCCAAGATGAGCACTTACTCGGTGACACGCGCCGGTAAAGGCGTAAAAGTGGAGCGAACAAAGGCTTACAGCTATCAGGACCTGGCTGCCGGATTCCGCAATCGCATTATGGCTCCCTTTATGGTCACAGTTGAACCCAAGGAGCACCAGGAACTTACGCTCAACACTCATCAGGGCCAAGAGTTTAACTACATCGTGGATGGCGAACTCGAGATGACCGTAGGCGGAAAGGTGATGACCCTCCGCACGGGCGACAGCATCATGTTTGATGCTCAGCTTCCCCATGGTTTCCGCGTGATGGGTGACAAGGCCGCTCGCTTCATTGCCATTATTACTAATTGAATCTCAGAGAGACTGACCTATGTTAGAGCGTTTTTTGGATCGTACGACTTTTGAGTCGTACGATGACTTTATGGCCAATTTCCATGTGAATGTGCCAGAGAATTTCAATTTCGGATACGATGTTGTGGACCAATGGGCCGCTGAGGCTCCCGATAAGCCAGCCCTTCTATGGACTAGTGACAAGGGCGAATGTCGACAGTTCACATTTGGCGAGATAAAGAAATATTCAGATCAAACTGCTTCGTTCTTCCAGAGCCTTGGCATTGGCCAAGGCGACATGGTGATGCTTATCTTGAAACGCCATTATCAATTCTGGTTTTCAATCATAGCCCTGCATAAGCTTGGGGCAACAGTGATTCCCGCCTCGCATCTGCTCACTCCTAAGGATATCATTTACCGATGTCACATGGCCGACATCAAGGCCATCGTCAGCACGGGCGACCAACTGATAGTGAACCATATCGAAGCCGCAAAACCAGAATGTCCATCGCTGAAGGTGCTGATTTCAACCGGGCCAGTGGTGCCAGCTGGATGGTATGATTTCAACAAAGGCATCAAGGAGGCTGCCCCGTTTGTGCGCCCTGAGCAAGTGAATAAGAATGAGGACATCTCACTGCTTTATTTCACCTCTGGTACTACTGGCGAACCCAAGATGGTGGCACATGATTTTACCTATCCCTTGGGCCATATCATCACTGGCAGCTATTGGCACAATCTGCATGAAGATAGCCTACACCTTACGCTGGCCGACACTGGTTGGGGCAAGGCTGTGTGGGGCAAGCTCTATGGGCAATGGATTGCTGGGGCCAATGTGTTCGTGTATGATTTTGAGAAGTTTGAGCCGGTGGATGTGTTGCATAAGATTCAGGATTACGGCATCACATCATTTTGCGCGCCGCCCACGGTGTTTCGCTTCTTGATTCGAGAGGACCTCACCAAATACGACCTCTCGACCCTGAAATATTGCACTATCGCTGGCGAGGCCCTTAATCCTAATGTGTATGAGGAATGGCTGCGCCTTACCGGCATCAAGCTGATGGAGGGATTTGGCCAGACCGAGACTACGCTCACCATTGCCACTTATCCTTGGCTTGAGCCAAAGCCGGGGTCGATGGGCAAGCCGGGGCCAGAGTATGACATCGACCTGGTGGATGAGAACGACGAACCAGTGGAAGATGGCGAGCATGGCGAGATAGTGGTGCATCTGCCCGAAGGCGGCAAGCGTCCGCTGGGCCTGTTCCGCGAATACCTACATGACCCAAAGCTCACGGCCGAGGCTATGCATGATGGCCTATATCATACTGGCGATGTGGCTTGGCGCGACGAGGATGGTTATCTATGGTTTGTGGGTCGCACTGATGATGTGATCAAGAGCTCGGGCTATAGGATTGGGCCGTTTGAGGTGGAGAGTGCGCTGATGACTCATCCGGCAGTGGTGGAGTGTGCTATCACTGGGGTACCGGATGAGATACGCGGTCAGGTGGTTAAGGCCACCATAGTTTTGGTCAAGGAATACCGCGACCGCGCTGATGAGGCTCTGGTGAAGGAAATCCAGAACCATGTGAAGCGCGTCACGGCTCCCTACAAATATCCGCGCATCATCGAGTTTGTTGATGAGCTCCCCAAGACCATCTCCGGCAAAATCCGCCGCGTAGCCATCCGAGGCAAAAAGTAAAGAATAACTCGGCGCCCTTATATAGTCCGATACACAGATGCCACAGATGCCACACAGACTCAACCTAAGCCATTCGTTGGCTATATTTCATAGAGGTGCAAGGCACCGACAGATTCCACAGATCCATCCGGATGGCCATCTGTGGAATCTGTCGGCGTGTTAACGCCTCTATGAAATATAGCGGTAGTAAACCTGTCTGTGTGCCATCTGTGGCATCTGTGTATCGGACTTAGTTCTGCAACCGAGTTTGCACAGGAGATAAAAGTAGGGTGAAAATAAGTTTTTGCACAAAAAAACGGTGAAAAATTTGGTAGATTCAAAAATAGTCCCTACCTTTGCAACGCAGAAACGGCCAGAGGGCCTCAATCCCCTGCAATTTCAGCATCCCGGAGAGGTGGGTGAGTGGCTGAAACCACCAGTTTGCTAAACTGACGTAGGAGCAATCCTACCACGAGTTCGAATCTCGTCCTCTCCGCTCTAATTCCGTAACTCATTGAAAACCAATGAGTTACGGAATTTCCATTTTAAGGCGTGGACACGCCTTGGACATAAAAGATAATTGTTTCATCTATGACCGACAAAAAAACACATTCATTCATCGACCTCTTTTCGGGTTGTGGAGGTATGTCGCTCGGCTTTGAAAGAGCTGGGTTCACTTCTTTGTTGGCCATTGATAATTGGCAAGACGCTCTTACAACATATGCCTATAATAGAAGAAACGCCCATACTCTTTGCGCTGATATTTCTGAGGTGTCAACAGATGAAGTTAAAAGGATAATAGGAAACACAGCTGTGGATGTTATTATTGGAGGCCCCCCTTGTCAAGGTTTCTCTGTGGCAGGAAAAAGAAATGTTAAGGATGTCCGAAACAGCCTTTATAAGTCCTTCGTTAACTTTGTGGCTGCCTTCAAGCCAAAAGCCTTCGTCATGGAAAATGTTCCTCAAATTCTTACTATGGGTAATTGTAGTATAAGAGATGCCATCTTGAGTGACTTTATGAAGCTTGGCTATCAAATTACCTATAAAATCTTAACTGCCTCTGATTATGGTGTACCGCAGAATCGTCGTCGTGCCGTATTTGTTGGTTTACGTAACACTGTATTCGCTTTTCCAGACGCTACAACGGAAACTCCAGTAACTTCTTGGCAGGCACTTTCTGATTTACCCGAAGCATCAATAAACGATGGTGCCCCCTATCCATGTGAGCCGCTTTCTGATTTTCAGAAAGCTATTCGTCAGAACAGTAATGGGGTGTACAATCACGATGTAACCATTCATACTGCTAAAACTCAACAAATCATTGCTATGGTTCCTGATGGAGGAAATTACAAAGATTTGCCGGAGGAATTATGGTCTACTCGAAAAGTGCATATAGCATGGACTCGACTCAACAGCAAAAAACCAAGTTTTACAATAGACTGTGGTCACAATCATCATTTCCATTACTCCTTTAATCGGGTTCCTACTGTGCGAGAAAGTGCTCGCTTGCAGTCTTTCCCCGATGAGTTCGTTTTCTTGGGGAACAAAGGAAGTCAGCTCCGCCAAGTAGGCAACGCCGTACCTCCTCTAATGGCTGAAACTATTGCCAAATCGCTAATACCTTATATCAATGTTTGACCCAACAAACCAATATCGTTGTACTATTATACGAGGCAAGACCCAATCCGAAATGGAGGATTTGTTACCTGCTTACGCTAATATGGTGCACAATAACTGTCCTTGTACTAAGGCTGAGTTCGACACTCGTTGTTGTCGTAAGCTTTCACTATTGCTTTTCCAAACTAGTGACTTTGACAGCCTCCCCGATAACAACAAGAAAACTGTCCGTAATCACCTCACAGAAATTGCTGGCTCCCTCCTCGGTCTGTATTTCGAGGATACTGAAGGGTATGTTCACGAGTCTCAGTCGTGTGCATTTCTTTTAGAGAAGAACGATTTCCCAGCATTTTTTCGTAATCTATGTCTGCATTTTCAGTTTCCGAATGGGACACAAAAAATTCAGACGGTTATAGAACGCGTCGAAAAGGGGATAAGACTGAAGCCCTTATGTTACATCATCGCTTTACTCGACTATGCAAGTAGACAAGAGAAGAATATCCTACTCAGTAAGCAGGAGATTGGTTATTATGTGCTTAACGCCCTTGAAGTTCTCCAAGGTAAAATCTCCTGCCAAGAAGTCTACAATAAAATCTTAGACGATCGCAGTGACAAGGTGGTGCACCATCGCTTAAGTGGGTCATATGACTGGCAACATATAAAGGAGCAATTAAATCTTCTAGACCTCGCGGATCTAACCAAATCAGATGCTGAGTACATTTGGTTGAATAAGACTCAAGACAAAGCCATTCGTCTATTTATTAAAGAATTACAAGAACCCTTCTTCGAGGTGGGAAGTTTTGATCTCACAACACGCAAGGGGAAAACTGAATTTTATTCAGCTTGGGGAGAATATTATGGGCGCCTGAACTCAGAGTTAGCTGCCATAGAAACCTCGTTTACTTCCCAAGAGGATACTAAGCCAATTCGTCAGAGAGGGGCGGTTGGGCTCACCACTTCCGAACTCGGTGACAAGGGCGAGGCTCTCGTTTATAGACTTGAATATGAGAGAATCAAGGCCTACAAAGAACGTCTTGTCAATAAGGTGCTACTTCTTGGCAAGACGAAGGGTTTAGGCTATGATATCAGTTCTCTCGAAGGTGATGAAAATCCGTCACGACCTGAGTTCGCTCGTTACATTGAGGTCAAGTCAACCACTCGCATTTCAGAGCCTTCTTTCGATGCAATCTGGAGCGATTCTTTAAACCTTACCTCAAAAGAGTGGGTAGCCGCCGAACAGTACGGAGCCTATTATAACATCTATAGGGTTTATTTCACTCGCACAAAGACAATAGTGGTACGTATTCAGAACCCATTCGAATTAGCTCAGACAGAGCAAATTGAGGTTTTCCCCACTATCTACCAAATGAACTTCGGGGCAAATGTCATCACAAAACGATATGAGGAAGATTGTATATAATAATCAAAGTCTGTCTTCACCCTCCGAGCCGCTTAAAGTAGCTTCATTGTTTTGCGGCTGCGGAGGGAGTGATTTGGGTATGATGGGCGGATTCGACTATCTCGAACGTCATTATCCAAGACTAAACTTCGATATCGTTTTTGCCGTTGATTTTGATGCTAAAGCTGTAGAAACCTATAATGCCAATTTCATTCATCCGGCTATCTGTAAAGACATCGCAGAAGTCGATTTTACTGAAATTGGTGATGTAGATGTGATGATAGGGGGCTTCCCATGTCAATCCTTTTCTACAGTCAACCCAACAAAAGATACCAACGATGCACGAGCCAATCTATACAAACAGATTGTCCGTTTCCTTGAAACCAAGCAACCTAAATATTTCATATGTGAAAACGTGAAAGGTTTGCTCACACTACAAGGGGGTGCCATTATCCGCAAGATAGCCCGAGAATTTGAAGAAACTGGTTACGTTGTGCAATTTAAACTGCTTAAAGCAGTCGAGTTTGGTGTGCCCCAAAGGCGAGAGCGTGTTATAATAGTAGGGATTCGTAAAGACCTTGGCATCCAGTATCGTTTCCCATTCAGAGAAAATTCCGAAACCAATGCTGTACCGCTCTCAAGGGTCATAGATGAATTAGATATCCCTGAGAAAAAATATTATTTCTCGGAGAAAGCCGTTCAAGGCATGAAGAATGCTAAAAACAATATGAAAAGAGGACTGTGGCAAGACCTCAGTGGGCCGTGTCTAACCATAACCTCGCACCTAGCTAAAACAAGCATCAATTCAAGAGACCCAGTTTTGTTGGTTAATCCAGCCACCGAACTATACAGAAGATTTACTCCTCGCGAGGCAGCTCGTATTCAATCTTTCCCTGATAACTTTTCTTTCCCAGTGAGCGACTCCTACGCCTATAGGCAAATCGGAAATGCAGTCCCTCCCGTCTTTATGTGGCACATTGCAAATTCTTTAATAAAGTGTATTGAGAGGCCTGTGAGCCAAGAGAACTGGGTTGATGATTCTGATGACCTATTTCTTAACGTCCCCTCTGAGGCTTGGGTACAACTGACCCTTTTTGAGCCAGAGACTTTGTATCTTTCAAAGATAAACAATGGCTTTCTTCTCATTGGGTCGTGTCGTCAGGGTATTATAGACTGGATTAAGACAGCTCATAAATATGCCTATCCTGTTACAGAGGAGGAACTATCTGCTCACCCTGAGTTGAAGTCGGTCAAGTTTATTATAGTACGCCACAAAAGCACAGTGGTAGGTCATTACGAAGTCACATCAGTGGAGACCGTAATGAAGCCAGAGCTTAATCTGTATGATTATCCAATGCGTAGTTCTCGTCACAAAGCAGATACTATGTACCTGCTTTTTGACCTGAAACAAGCCACTGTTCCTACTTTTGGGTTAGACGTTTCCAAATGGGTTCCTATCCTTGGAAAGGGTGTTGGTAGCCTTTAAACTTGATGAAAGTAACTGTATCTTCATGTTTTACTTTTTATTTCTAATTTACTCTCAATATCTTCAAGAATGCATTACATTGACTATGTAGAGTATGCTGGCCATCGATATAAGTGTCGTGTAATAGACGCGATATATGGAGATACCCTTATTGGGCCCTTGGAGTTGGAAGAAAAACTGCTTAATGAGCAGGGGACTCTGATAGATAGTGAAGCTGAACGCATCGACGAGCAGATCTTTTATTACCTTGATGGTCAAAAACTCAAGGATTTTGACGACGATGAAATAATCAAGGTAATCATTGAAGAGAGTCCAGATATGGAGGACTTGTTCCTCTTAACCTCTGAGAAATAGGACTTTACTTAAAATAGCAATATGAATCATCCGTCACTGCCAGACATTGAAAAGGAGATGGCTATGGCCATCGGGAGTGGGCTTACTGCCTGTCTGAATATAGAGACAGGAGAAGTCGTGACATGGATAGAGGAGCCAATAATAGAGACTAATCGAAAATTGCATTACCATAACATGCCACAGAAGGCAAAGTTATGGAGTAACAAGGTTGTCATCGACTCCATGTCACCAATAGATCAATACGAAATGCGTCAGAATTTCTTGGATGAAAAGGTAAGGGAGGGGACAAGACTGTATGGGAGCTTGGAACGTGCGCTATTGGGACCGAATCCTTTGGAAGATTTCGACAGCGAGGTCAAAAAGCGCAAGGGTGAGGTGATGTGGAAAGAATACTTGGAATGGTATCTCCTTGGGGTAGTGAAGCAAGAACTCGAAAGCGCTATCGTTGGCGACCGTATCGTGCTATACCCTATAAATGATGACACGATTGAACTGATGGCGCAGGCCCATATTGATGGAAAATATTGCTATTGGACTGGAGATTTATCCCATGCGATAATTTCTCAAGTTGTTTACCAAAACGATATGGCGCCCGATGGGGAATGGATGACTACAATCGATACCTATTATTCCATAACCGAACAGTTGTGGCAGAGAGCAGAAACGCATAAATTTTATGAGTTGGGTGGAGGTAGCGTAATTCAACCCCATGGAATTTATGATGTACAGCCGTTAAGCGATGACGAGAGGCCAACACTTGAGGATGCTATCTTAGAGATAGAAGAGATGTTGGATGATGCTATGGAAGAAGAATGGGATTCTCAAGAATTGCATCAAATATGCCATGATGAGAAGATGGTAGAAGACCTCTTTGATTCATTGGATCTCGAAGAGTATGGAGACGAAGCCCCATCTGCCAATATAGATGGGGAAAATGCCTCAAGAAATAGGCACAAGAAATCCCAGACCCAAAGCGACGACAAATATCCCCGCTCTGGGGCTCCAGATGATGTGTTCACGGTTTAGATAAAGGGAGTGCCCTTGCTATAGCCGTGGCACTAAGGGTGTAAACAGCGTTTTGGCCATTTATTTTGAAATTAGTTGAAGGGATCCTCGCAAATACAAAAAAATTCCGTAACTTTGTCCTCTGAAATCAAGGAGGGAGTTTTGTTCTCTGTATTTAGCCTCTGACTTTTGCTCAGAACATCCAGATTACTACATTGGAGATTAAAATACATATCTTATGACCTGTGAAAGTGACCGTTTACGTAGTAAAATCAAAAATTGCATAGAGATAGCGATTCGTGGCATGATGGCAGAGAAGCTATCGGAAACCGAGATGAAAGCGTTTTTGTTGTTCTATGACTATGACCAAGGGTATTTAACGATTGCTTCAGAATTAGGCTTGACTGGTTGGGAAGAGGCTCGTCGTATGGTTAACCAAGGTTTTTCAGTTTTAACCCAGTTTTGTCGCAGTCATCCGTTCGATATCGATGATTATATTTCATTTAACGACGATGAGGACATAGAGGATGAAACCGAAGACCTTAATGATTAACTAATTTTAGGTGCTTTGACCCAGAGTGTTCCTTTTAGTGGAAGCTCTGAAAAGATATTTGTAAAAGCCCAGAAGAATTGGCTTTAAAGGTTTACGATGAGGCAATCAACCTTGAGCAATTGATTGAAGACCGAGTCTACAATGCCTATCAAGGCTTTAAGCCTGATCTCGATTCCTACTTCCAGCCTCTGGAAGGCCAGTATAAAACCGTATACGAATTGACCCCACATAAGGGATATGGTCCTCATCGCCCTTCATTCCTTCGATTCTATGCTATTAAGATAACCAAGAACTGTTACGTAATCGTTTATGGAGGGATAAAGATTGGCCGTAAAATCTCCGACTCCCCAATTCTTCAAGATGAAGTCATACAAAGAATAAACAAAGTCTTGAAATTCTTCAAGGATAACGGCATTACAGCTATAGAAGACTTCTAACTCAAAATGATATATACAATGGAAACTAACAAAGAGAAGCTATTTAAAATAGCTGAACCGCGCAACGAGGCAGAACATCACGCCTTCAAGGCTATGATGGCTCAGAAAAAATGGACAAGGCGATCAAAAGAAATCGCCCTGGCCATAAAGATGCTTCTCAGAGAGAAAGGCATCACCCAGAATGAGTTTGCCCAGAAGATGGGTGTAACCCCTGGCCAAATAAGCCGCATGTTAAGCGGTGAAACCAATTTTGAGATCAAGACCATCAGCAAGATAGAAGAGGCTTTGGGTGCTCAAGTAATAGGCGTCTTTGACGATGCAACCCTCTCTAACCCTTGGCCAATTGAGGAAACCGAGGATGGCTGGATGGAGCACGACCAAATTAGAAGAGCAATTTACGCATAAACAGAGTTGATATGAAGGAAATGGTCACTTACCGGTTGAGCGGATTAACGATGCCGGAGTTTTCGGTCTTGAAATGTCACCAGGCTGCTTCTGATAAAGGCGGCATGCTATTATGTGAAGCTTCAGTCTGTCTTAAGAACGACAGGCTAATATGTGGGATTTCGGTCAAATGTCAGCAAGGAGGCTATCGTCTCATATCAGTCTCTGAAATGGAATTTCACCTTAACTTCGATAAGGATGAACCAGGTGAGGTCTACAAACTCGATGCAGAGACCATGCGTCCTATGATATCTTTATCCTATGGAGCCACCAGAGGGATGATAGCAATAAAAGCCCAAGGGACGGAGATGGAAAATTTCATTCTGCCTCCTGTTGAATTTAACAGGATTTGGGTAGAGGAAACAGAATATCAACGAGTAGGAGATAATACGTACACTTACAGAATTTTATAAGTTCAAAATGCACATCCTCTCCGACATCGCTCTAATGTCCCTTCAGTTTCTCACCGATGCGTTGTAGAATTACAGAGTCGGTCAAAGAGTATATATCCATAATAGTCATAAATTAAACTTTTAGACTGCAAATTTAACAATAATAGTTGAGATTACAACTATTGTTGAGAATTTTTCTTCCCTTTGCCAATTGTTTTAACTGTGACAGAGGTTAATCGAAAAGAATTAAAGGTTGGCGAAAATCTTGCCAGCGATTGTAAATGCGATGTCGGGATGGCCAAGGTCTGAGAATGGCGCCCCCTCCACCACGGCGGGATGGACCCCAAGGCATAGATCCCTTAATGGTTCAATGTCCATTGCTTCTGCAGGTGTAGTTAATAATTCCTTACTCTATTCTTAGGGTTATAATATGGTCTGTTTGGGTGGAAAGAGAGATTACCTGAATGAGTAGCTGACGCCGAGGGAGAGGCGGAGGGCTGGGCGGAATCGGTCGCTCTTACGGAAGAGGTGTTTGTAGAATGAGAAGAGGGAGCGATGGGATAGACGGCATGAGCGCATCTCGGCCACGCCTATTGAGAACGACAGGTCTAATCCTTTATAAGGCGACCAAGACGGAGTGACATAAGACCTGAGAATCCTTGAAGAGTAATACATATACTTGTGGTCAACCTTTCTGACAGCTGAGATGCCGTCCACCTCAATAGCTGTGAGCGTGAGGCGACCCTGGCTCCCAAGGGGCATTGAGCCTTCGGCCTTCATGCCGTTGAGCATCGAGATTGAGGCGCTGTATTTGCCTGTGGTTTGCCAATCAAACACAATGGCGGGCATCAATGCCGGACCACCGTAAGCGTTGGTCAGCATGCCACCTGCGCCAATGCGGAATGTGGGCGTAATCTTTTTTACTACTACCAGTGCCCCGTTGAATAGCACGGTGCTCCAACGGATATGGTCAGGCTCGGCATATATGCCTAAGCCCCCGCTGACCACCAAATCCCAATCCTCAGATATGGGCGAGAGGTAGGTGAGGTTAGCTGATGCGTTGATTTCCTTGTCGGGATTGAGCTCGGCAGCCTGACCGTGGTTGTCCATTTGCGCCCATAGGCTGCGCACCGACAATATCCATAGCCGGGGAGCTTTCCATTCGGTCATCTCCATGCTCAGCGGCTGCTGGTAGGTGAGCAGACATTTGGCCATGTCGCCATGACCGAGGTCATCGCCATCGGGGGTGCGACAATCGCTGTCGCTGTAATATTCGGTCACGAAGGACACCTTCTGCGCCGACAGGCACAGAGCGCACAAAGCCATAGATATGACAAGAATCAGTTTACTCATCGATGCAGAGTGGGTTAGTTAAGTTTGTTAATGAGTAGAGTTTCAACAGAGGCAAACTCAATTTAGATAGTTATTTGTGTTATAACGCGCCTACGCCATAAAAATTGTCTGACTCTTTCCAAAGTCTACAGTAAGCCGTCCGTGTTAAATTATGACCTGCAACGCCAACGGCTGACTAATCCAAAACCTGGCACTTTCTGCCTCCGCCAACTCCAACTGGCCGATGGCTCCTCCAGATTTGAAAAAGTCTTGATTCCCTAACCCTCCAATCCCTATAGAAAAGGCTGCCAACCGCTGGGTTGGCGGCCTTTCTTTATGGGTTCCTCTACTTGATGAGTTTTAAATAAGGTTTAAGTAATATGTATTCATCCCGTCTCCTATTTCCATGAATTATAGAAATTAGTTTGCAACTTAGTGTAGGAAATCCTCGAGGCGGGCGCCGGGTTCGAGGGGAGCACCGGTGACCGGATTGATGCCTTTGGCAAAATCCTCCTCGACCCATTTTCTGTGGGCCTGTTGGATGCCCGTAGGGTCTAATTCCGAGAACTCATCATCGGGAGAACCATACACCGGGTATTTGCCATCGTAATCTGGCTCATCGTCTTTCTTTGAGCGTTTATGCTCCTCCAGGCATTCCCGCTCATATTCATCTGCCCATGGAGCGGAGCAATCATAGTAATCCTCCTCATCCAGGTCAAAGGAATCAAAGAGGTCTTCCACCATTTCCTCATCTTGGCAGAACTCCTGGAAATCTTTTTCCTCCTCTTCAACCCAGTGTACCGAACCCTTGATTTCTTCTATAGCCTCCGCGAGAGTTGGCTTGGGCACCTCGCTCATGGGCATCCCTTCATACAACCCGTGAGGCTCCATGGTAAGGCCACCACCAAGCTCATAGAATTTCTGATTCTCAGCCATTTGCCACACCTGCTCAGTTACAGTGTAGTGAGTGTCGAGTGTATCCCAGCCATCGCCTTCGTAATCCATATTATCCTGGTACACCACTTGCGATATGATGACTTGGTTGCTGCCACAATGGTAATAGCTATATCGGCCATCGATGTAAGCTTGCGCCATCAGCTCGATGGTGTCCCGATTCATCGGATACATCACAAGGCGGTCGCCGACGATGTCGCGCACCAACTGGGTGCACACGATGTCGCGCAGATACAGATTCCGATAATCGTTCCATATCTTTTCGCCTTTGCGATTCTTGACTTCGCGGTCGAAATCCTCAAATGGATTCCCTCCAATGAGAGCCGCGTGGAGATGCTGGTACAGGGGCGAGCCTTCTCGCACATTTTCTTCCAAGAAATCTTGGCGCATGTCGTATCTGTCTTGGGGAGTAATCGGGTCAATGATTACCTTGTTGGGCCAATCCTTGACCTTTTCAGGCATAGCCCGATAGCTATCCGACTCGTCGGCCTTTGGCTCTTCCAGCCAGCTTTCCACCTCGCCGGTATCCACGTTCAGACATGATGTCAGCCCGCAGTCTATGGATAACCCCATCTCTATCTCTATATCTGACAGTGACGGATGATTCATATCTTCAATTTTTTTAGGATTAGACAATTATTTGTGCGAAGTTAGTGAAATGGTTTAAACTAATTGTTAAGACTTAATAATGATTGCTAAATGTTAAAAT
>JAJBUH010000008.1 GCA_020860445.1 Bacteroidales bacterium
TTGACTTTTGACTCTTGACTTTTGACTCTTGACTTTTGACTTTTGACTTTTGACTTAGTACTTTTGACTTTTGACTTTTGACTTTTGACTTTTGACTTTATAATGACCCTACTATTAGATTTGAAGAAGCGACTGCTGTTTTTGCTTTTCGCTTTCCTTATTGGATATTTCATCGTTAGCCTCGCCTCTGCATTCATCGTTGGCCGCTTCGGCGCCGATTCCACTCCGGCTATGCGCATCGTGGCCGTCCTCCAGGATATAATCCTATTCATCCTCCCGGCTCTCGCCACGGCCCTCATCGTCACGCGCCAACCGGCCGAACTTCTCGAAATCGACCGTCGGCCCCCAGCCCTGCCAACCCTCCTGGCGATATGCGTGCTGATCGTGGCCATCCCGGCCATGAACGCTGTGATATGGCTCAACCAGAGCCTCCCCCTCCCCGATTCGCTCGCCCACACCCTGCGGCAGATGGAGGAGCACTCCGAGGCGCTCGTTGCCACCCTCCAAGGGCCCCACAATGTCCCCAACCTGATTGTCAGCATCCTCGTGGTGGGCGTATTCGCCGGACTGAGCGAGGAGCTGCTGTTCCGTGGCGCCTTCCAGCGTCTGCTCTCCACCGGGGGCGTCAACGTCCACGCCGCAATCTGGATAGTAGCCATCGTCTTCAGCCTGATGCACATGCAATTCTACGGCTTCGTGCCGCGCATGCTGCTCGGCGCCTTCTTCGGCTACACCCTGCTCTGGACCCGCTCGCTGTGGGTGCCAATCATACTGCATGCCTTCAATAATTCGCTCTATGTATGCGCCCAGTGGGTAGCGCCCCAGGGTACGCCCTCGCCCATCGACACCGTAGGCTCGGGCCAGGATTTCCTGCTCGTGGCCTTCTCGGCATTCCTCGCCGCCTCGGGCTTGATCTTGGTGCGCCGCGCTTGCGTGGCCGAGACCCCACAAAACTGACAAAATAGGCCACAAAATGTGGCAAAAATTGTGACATTCTCAGATTGCAACACTCTGTTACAATGCTTGTAACAATTCTAAAGCATTGATAGTCAGAGTGTTGCATTAATTTTTAAGAAAAATGAATTTTGGGGTGCATTTTTGAGTTCTGAAAATTTGACTTGGGCGAATTTTGGTCGTAACTTTGCAATGTCATCAGACAAGAAACGATGACACCAGTGAACAGAAAACAGATACAAACGACGCTTAAAACTCAAGAATATGAAAACCGATAGCTTCCAAGCCAATCTGATGAGCCTGCAGAACAACCTGCTCAACTTCGCTTACATGCTCACCTCGAACCGTGACGATGCATACGACCTGCTCCAGGACACCACTCTCAAGGCCCTCGACAACCAGGACAAGTACGCCGAGAACACCAACTTCAAGGGCTGGGTGTTCACCATCATGCGCAATCTCTTCATCAACAACTACCGCCACGCCACCCGCGCTGCCACAATTGTTGACACCACCGAAAACCTCTATCATCTCAATATATCTCAGGATTCGGGCCTCGCAGCTCCCGAGGGCTCTTTCACAGCCCAAGAGATCACCGACGCCATCAACGATTTCTCTGACGACTACCGCATCCCATTCTCGATGCACGTGGCCGGATACAAGTACAACGAGATTGCCGAGAAGATGAATCTCCCGCTCGGCACCGTCAAGAGCCGCATCTTCTTCGCTCGCAAGAAACTGCAGCAGAAGTTTGCCGACTACCAGCACTAAGCCTCCCTCGCGCTCAGGCTAAGCAATCGGTCATAGCCCCACCCGGGGGGCCCAGCCATAACCAAAATTCAATAAAAATATCAGTAGCCAAGATTCAGACTTCCATTTTGATTTACTACATAAGATAGGCACTATTTGTTAAGGAAATGTTTTTAGGTTTACCCCCATCACGCCCTCGCTGTGAAGCCAGGGCGTTGTTTTTTCTGCCCTATCTTATGCGCCTATCACCCAGTCGAACAGTGCGCGTATCAGGCATGGGGGCATCACCACTGCCATCACCATGAATAGCATGAAGTTGAACTCCTTGTCCTTTTTGACGCACAGATACATCGTGGCCTTCCATATCACCATGGCCACGCCCAGCGGCAGCAGGTAGGGCAAACCCAGGGTCAGCGGCAGCAGGTTGCACACTATGGTGGCCAGCGCCAGCAGGCTCAGGGCGAAGATTACCACGGTCGAGCATTTGCGGTAGTCGAGCGAACCCTCGACCCACGCCTCAGAGAATGTCTTGAGCATGGCCTCGGCGATCACATAGCCCACAAAGAATGATGCGAACGTGGCGGCCGCCTTGACCACCAGCAGCGCTCCCGACAGCTCGGGGTGGAAATACCCCTGGGCGAATACGCTCAGGGCCGAGGCTGCAAACAGAGGATACATGCCCGTCGAGGCCACTGCCTTGGGGTCAGGATTAGATACAGAGATATCCTCCCACCCGCTGGTGGGCGCGAGAATCAGTTGGATGATGTTCTTGATGAATGTTACCATTGCGTATCGGTTTGGGATGGCAAAGTTAGTGATTTTATTCTTTCCTCCCCATTTTTTAACACATAACTTATCTACATCACAAGTAATGACTCAATTTGACCTCAAGTCTAAACTCATAGTTAACACGGAGTTCACTGAAATCCACAGAGTTCACGGAGGTCTCCTTTTCTGCTCTATTTGCGTTCTGGCTTCGGTCACAGAGGCGGCAAGGCCGCAGCAGAGTTCACGGAGCGCGAGGACAAGAGGTGGAGGGCTAACTCCCTCGTAGACCCTGGAACCAAAGGACAACGTCCACACTCCATGACCTATTGCACCGCTTCAGCGGTCTCTGTGACCGATTCCAGAAACGTATTATCTAAAGGAAACGTCCGCACTCCGTGGCCTCAGG
>JAJBUH010000269.1 GCA_020860445.1 Bacteroidales bacterium
ATAGCGACCGATGCCGCTTAGCCAGCATCTAATTTTTTAACGGACTATTGATGAAAAATGAAAAATGAAAAATGAGGAATGAAAAATGAAAAATTATTAGGGGCGCTGTGAGGCGGTGAGGAAGGAGTGGGGAGCGAGGGTGAGATTGAGGTAGCGCTTGCCTATTGGCACTGACACCTGTGTCTTCTCATCGGTGAGATTGGCAGCAACAACTACTCGGCCATTAGGGGTGTCGAATGATGTGACCGGCACATTGCCAGCCAAACGGCCTACTACACGCGACCCTTGCGGCTCATATTGCGCATAGTGGCGCACTGCGTAATACTCAGGCGTGTAGGTATGCTGGCCCGTTGCGGAATCCACACGGATCAAGGCATTTTGCTTCCAGCCCCAAGGCGATTCGCCACTGTCGGTAAGAATCACATTCCAGAAATTATAGCGGTTGCACCCATTGCCCAGATAATGATTGATCAACTCAAAGGTATGCTCGGCTCCAGCCCAGTCAAAGGAGCCCCAGCCGCACTCGCTCTCTGAGCACATATAACCAATCTCGGGATTTGCCTGGCGTATTGTGGGCAGTATGTCACGGCCCTCCCACTGGAATCCCATGCCCGACACAGCCTGCATCAGCCCGGCGTCGGCAGTGAGCTGCTCCACATGGTCCAGACGGTTGGTATTGAATGTGCCGAGCCATAGTTCGACCTCGGGGTGGCTTGCTCGCAACGCAGGAGCCAAATAGTCGCGATTAAACCTGATAATCGACGGAGCAGTCCAAGCGCAGCCCGGATAAGGGGTATATGAGTAGGCCTCGTTCTGGTACATCACTCTCTTGACAGGTATGCCCTCGGCCTGGTAAGCGTCGATGAAGCGGCAGAAATACTGAGCGTAAGCGCTGAGATAGCGCGGATCCTGGATAAAATAATCGGTTGTAGCGAGCCGCTTGGGAAATTGCCCATCTCGCGGGCCAGTGAGTTTCATTTCATCTGGGTCCACATCGCGGCCATCGTTGCCGTAGAGCATGTAATCCTGGCGCGGATCCTGCCGATTGTACTCGCTGCTGAGCACTGGATAGTCATGGTTGATTTTCATCCACGATGGGGGCGACCAAGGCGAAATCCAAAATTCCATCTCTGGGCAATAAGTCTGAGCCAGATGGATAAAGGGTATTATAGCCTCCTTATCGCGATCGATATTGAAATAGCGGAGTTCGAAATCGCCAGGCACCTCATCGCAGCTGTACCACGATCGGGCATAGTCATTGGCTCCGGGCGAAATACGACCCATAGACATACGCAATTGGCCATCAGGAGCGAAAATATTGGCAGTTACCTCAGCTTGGGCTTCGGCCGAAAGCATCTGCAGAGCATCCCGGTCAAGCTCATTAAATGTCATGCCCCAATGCTGAAATTCTGGCGCGTCAGTTACAGCCTCAACCAGTTTGCCTTTTGGCGAACCCGAGAGCGAAGCCTTGGACTGCTGAAAATAATTTCCATCAGTCGAGGTCACAACCTCAAATTTTTGCGCCTGCGCTGCCATCGCGCCAGCCACCAATCCTATAATTATCACTCTCTTCATATCATTTTTGTTTTTTGATGTATTCTTTTGGTGTGACGCCGAGCACCTTTTTGAAGGAGCGCAGATAGGAGGTCTTTGAGCGGAAGCCGCTCATCTCCCCCCATCGCGCCTATGGTATAAGTGGCTGCATCGCCTCGATCAATCATAGATTTTACCATCTCTACGCGCAAGCGGTTGATGTACTCATAGAAGCTGGTATCCATGTACTGATTGAAAAGGTAAGACAATGCGTGGGAGGATAAATCGAGTTTAGTGGCGAGCATGCTCATCGTGAGGTCAGGATTGACGTAGAGCTTCTCTTCGGCCATCAGCTTGTTGAGTCGCTCTTCCATCTCCTGACACTGCTCTGGAGTGTATCTGCTGCCTCGATATTTCACCTCGCTCGATTCCTGAGGATTACTCTCCTCTGATTGCGATGTCTCAGATGCTGTCTCTTCTTCAAGCCCCGAGTCTGGAGCATCAGGCTGTGCCACAACATGCCCCCAAGGCTTCTTTTTCACCATCCAGAAGACCACGCCAGCCAGCAAGATTGCCAAACCGACAAACACTATCCATCCCCACCACGGGCCACTGACCTTGAATGAAAGGGAGGTCTCTGAGGCTGGTTCGCCTATTCGGCGCACTCTGAAAGCGTATTTGCCCGGCTTAAGGTCGTAATAACTTGCTCGCGAGCGGTTGCCCAGAAAATGCCAATTATCGTCTACACCGTCAAGACAGCACTCGTAAGCATGGTCAGCCACTGAGGAGTAAGAGAAGTCAGAGACGCTGAACGACACATTCCGCTTCTCATTGTTAAGTGTGAATCCACGGTCGGCCTCAAACGGTATCGACGTGTGCCCCGACATAACATCCGTCACCCTGACTGGGCGCAAATTTGGCTCAAGAGCCAAGAGGCTGGAATTGCGGAATAGAATCAGCCCATTGTTGTTGCCCATCCACAAATCTCCATTCTCATCTTTGACCGGCTTGCAGAGCGTAAACGACGGGTTAGGGAGCCCATCAGCATTGTTGAAGCGCCAAAATGTTTCTTCGCCCTCGCAGCGGCTCAGGCCGTTGCTGGTGCCATACCAGAGCCCTCCAGCATTATCCTCAATCACAAATGCGCCATTGTATGAGCCGTGCAATCCCTGAGGCTTGAATCGGCTCATCTCGGTCAGGGCAAGGTTGGTCCTAAGGATTTCACCTCGGTCGGGCATGAAATACAGGTGATGGTCGGCAGACTCGTAAATGTCGCGAAATTTCTCCTTGTCGGGAAAGTCGGGACGGAACACATCGTCGCGCAGCGACGAGCCATCCCAGATGCACAAACCCTCCTCGGCGCAAATCCAGCCAGTGCCATTAGAGTCAAAAAATATGTTGTAGACATTGCCGGCTGGCAGGCGCGAATTGTCATGGGTGAAATGATCAAGCAATTTATTGCCATTGAAATGGAATACGCCTTGGCTGGTGCCTACCCATATATGGCCCTTGGCATCCTTGCTGAGACAGAACACTGACCCCTCCTCGTTGAGGGCGCCTCGGATATCGATAGGACGAATCGAGCGGCCATCACCATCGAGCACATACAGACCGCCGCCATAAGTGCCAATCCAATAGTCGTCACCGTATTTCTCGATGGCAAATATCATATTTGACTGTATTTCCGGCACAGAGAATTTACGGCACACGGCACGCTTCTCGTCGACATAATATAGGCCTTCGCGAGTGCCAATCACCTTGACAGGGCCATCGTTGTAGAATGCTCTCACCGTCATGCCCTGGGTATCGATAAGCCCTGGTACAGAATACACCTCAAACAGGTCGCGGTGAGGCAGAGTATAGTCCAAGCCATCCTGGTAATATCCTACCCACATCAGCCCCTCGGCATCAACCAAAAGAGAATACACCGAATTGGATCTGAGTCTGGGCTGGCTCTGAGGGCTGTGACTGATAGAGCAAACAGTCTGACCATCTGGTATGGAGATAAATCTGATGCCTTGGCCATCGGTGCTGACATACAGCATGCTGTCGCCATCGGCAATGATGGCCGAAATGATATTGTTGCCGCAATTGGCGTAATGCACGATTTTCTGCCCAACAGAATCCAAACGCATTATGCCCTCGCCATTAGATGCTATGTATGGCACATTCCCCACCATGGCAATGCTGGTGAGCGATGCCTTGCCCGAATAGGGATAGGTATGAAATTGCTTTTGTTTAGCATCAAACTGATGCACCGCTCCGGCGGCTGTGAGCCAGATACTGCCATCAAGCGCAGCGGCAATGCCGTTGAGGCGATTCGAGGCCGGCAGAGCCGAACCAGCTGGATAGAAATGCTTCAAGCTGTCATCGGCCAGATTGAGTATATACAGGCCATGGTCAGAGGCTATGTATAGCAGATTGCCAACGGCCAACAGTGCCTTGACGGCGCATTGTATCTGGTCATCAGCCACTCTCACCAATACCGGACTGTTGGGCGCAAGCATCCACAGACCCTCGCCATTGCCAACATACAGATTGCCATCGCTGGCTGTGGCCAAGGCGTTGACGCGCTTGAGCCTCTCGTTCTGCCCCGGCACGGGATAAGATTTTACAGCATTTCCGTCATATCGATCGACAGCCTCGCTCGTGCCAATCCACACATATCCCGTGGAATCGCGATGAATCACATTCACCAGCAAGTCAGACAGCCCCTCAAGCGGAGTGAGACCTTGCAGCGAGGTGTGGGGACCCACGCACACAGCGCCTACTCCCAAGACAGCGCTCAGGACCACTATCATCAACATAGCCAAACGTTTGCGACAAATGATCGGCTTCATGGCGAGAATCGTCGGTGAGAAATTTTTGTAAAGTTACTAATAAAAATTGAAAAAGAGAGGAAAAGGCCTATTTTTTTGCCAAATTGGTCGAGTGATGCTGGTCGCGCTCCATGCGCTCGAGAGCCTCGAGGAAGTAATAGTCGGCATAGACAATCGACGCATCAATCTCTGAGCCAGCGGGATGATGGCCAGTGGAGTGAAGCAGGAATGCCGAGTTCTGGCTTCCGGCCTTGTAGCGGTCAGAGCAAAGACTCTTAAGCATCTCGACTGCCGCATCGCGATAGCGGTCGCTCTCGGGCGCATCGACATAATCCTTGAGTTCGAGCAGGGCCGAGGCAACTACGCAGGCAGCCGAGGCATCGCGGGGAGCATTGGGGATGGCCGGGTCGTTGAAATCCCAATATGGCACCATGTCATCGGGCAGACGCTCGAGATAGGCATCAGTGACATGCTCGGCAAAGTCGAGAAATCGCTGCTCATGTGTCTCGCGGTAGACCATGGTATAGCCATAGATGGCCCAGGCTTGGCCACGCGCCCACATGCTATCGTCGGAATATCCCTGATGGGTGCAGCATCTCAGGAATTTGCCGGTCACTGGGTCATAGACAGCCACATGGTAGCTGGTATAGTCGGGACGGAACTGATAGCGCATCGTGGTGTCGGCATGCGCCACAGCCATGTCGTATAGGCGATAATCTCCGCCGTTCTTAGCTGCCCAGAATAGCAGCTCAAGATTGATCATGGTGTCCATGATGGTGTTGTGGCCTCCATAGTCGGCTACATGGCGCGGCCAGGCGAGCAGAGTGCCTACGGCGGGATTGAAAAGGGTGGCGAGAGAATCGGCAGCGGCAAGGAGCTGGCGCTTGTAGTCGGGATTACCCGTCAGGCGATAGCCATTGCCATAGCTGCAGAAGAATAGGAAGCCGAGGTCGTGGTCGAGCACGGGTTGCTCGGTGATGACTTGCAAGGCACGTGTGTACTTATCGGCCTGATAGGCAATCTCGTTGTCGCCAGTGGCTTGGTAGGCGTACCAGAGGATGCCGGGCCAAAATCCGC
Organism: Bacteroidales bacterium; assembly: GCA_020860445.1. Taxonomy (GTDB): domain Bacteria; phylum Bacteroidota; class Bacteroidia; order Bacteroidales; family Muribaculaceae; genus CAG-873. The sequence continues at coordinate 5,430 of JAJBUH010000269.1, forward strand.
CACACCACTCTTCAGCGCAAGCCGGACGGCATGCCCAGCGCGTGTCGGTGCCGCATATATTGCGAGGCGCCTGGGAATAGTCAATCACCCCGTCGGAATCAGCCAATTCGCTGAGCGATTGCATAATCTTGTCACGGCAGTAGCTGATTTCTTGCTCGACATCGATTTGGGGCTGCGCTTCTCGTTGAGCAGAGCAGCCAATGCCAATGGCGAGCGAGGCAGTAGCCAATAACATCAGGTAGTGGGAGGTGGTCATGTCTTAATTTTGGTTTTAAAATAAAATAGAGGGACCGGACCGGCTGTCCGGTCCCTCACTGCTAACTTACCTAAAACTAATCCTTTAAATCCATTCAAAAGTTATGAGTTATGAGTTATGAGTTATGAGTGGTGTGCTGGGAGTTGGGAGTTGTGGATATGGTTCCGTAAATTGTTATTAGCTAATAACTCATAACTAATAACTCATAACTCATAACTCATAACTCATAACTCACAACTCATAACTATTTTATCACCAGCCTGGATTCTGCTTCAGCTGGGGATTGAGGCGTATCTGGTCCAGAGGCAGCGGATCGAGATAATCTTTCTGGGTATAGAATGTATTGGCTGCCAGGTTGGCGATGGCGCGGCCATAGTCGGGGTCAGAGGTATTCTCGGTGAAGATACCGTAAAGCAATGGGCGAGTGTCGGGGTCGTAGCACGGTGTGCCCGAGAACTCCATCTGGTTGACATAGTGGGTGGTGTAGGCTGTGCCGAGGATGCGACGGCCCAGCTTCTGGCCCTTGAGGTTGATGTGGGCAATGCCCCAGCGCTTGAGGTCGTTCATGCGGAATCCCTCGGCAAAGAGCTCGCAAGCGCGCTCGCGGCGTATCTCATCGAGCATGGTCATCTTGTGGCACTCGGTGCGGCCAGTCTCGTGGTTGAAATATGTGCAGTCCCATACATTGCTAATCAATGAGTTGGTGAGGGGAGCCACGCCAGCGCGTGCGCGATTCTTGTTGATTGAGAAATCGAGATCGCCGTCTGAGATGGTACCATTGCCCAGCTCGCATACAGCCTCGGCGTAGATGCAGTGAATCTCGGCAAGACGCATGATTGGGAAATCAGCCGATTCAGTGTAGGTGGTGCTGCGGCCTTCGCCCTCGATCAGGTATTTGCGGCCCCAGTAGCTATTGTGGGTTGAGTTTTGACCAATCACGGGATTGTACAGCACTTGGTGGGGATAGGTGGTGTGGATCGGGTCAGAAGCGTCGTAGTAGTCGGTAGCTGCGGGAGTGTAAGCCTCGGGGTAGGGATTGCCAAGCTCGGTGAGAGCCACCAGGTATTCGGGACGGCAGCCCCAGCTCACGCGATCGGGAGGACAGGTAGAACCGATGAAACGGTAGTCGCGATTGTAATATTCGCCCATATAAGTCTCCCAGCCGCCAAATTCGGGATTATCTTGCACATCATTCATGCTGCCAGTGTAGCTCACGCGGATAGGCAGACCGTTGCGGCATACAAATTGGTCGGCGAAAATCGAACTGAAATTGAAGCCTTGCCAAGTAGCCACCACGTGGCCGATGTTGATGCCGCCGCGCTGCAGCGTGTAGTCGTAAGGTTTTTTTGAGGATAAACTCTTTGTTTGAGCTCTTGCCAGCACCCATGTAGTTGGCCAAGTTGCCCTCGCCATCGTCGAGGTTGAAGAGATAGTAGTAGCTCAGGGAGTCGCACTCGTTCCAGAGCTGGAATGTGCCGGTCTCAGCCTCATTGATCACAGCCTTGGCGTTGTCGCGAGCCAGGGTCAGCAGCTCGGTCACAGAGGGATAACCGTCGGGCTTGGCCGAGCCAGCGCCTTGGCTCTGGCCATCGCCATCCAGGTCGTAGCCGATTGATGGCACATATTTCTCCCAAGTGCCCTCATAGAGGCACACGCGGGCCAGGAATCCCTGAGCGCCCTCTTTGCTCACCTTGCCCTTGTCGGCCGATGCGATAGCGCTCTCCTTGGGCAGAAGCTCGATAGCCTTCTGCAAGTCGCTGATGATGAAGTTGATCACCTCGTAGCGGCTGTTGCGCAGACCATAGATTACCTCATCGTTGACATCGAGCACATGGTCGACGATTGGAATACCGCCGTATTTCTGCAGCATGCGGAAATGATCCCAAGCGCGGAAGAAGTAGGCAGTGCCCACCGATGCGGAAATCTCATCGGGATTGGCGTACTGTTCAGCCTTGCTCAGCAGGATGCAGCAAGTGCGGATGTTCTCATAGTTCCAGTTGTCCTCATCGGTTTCTACTGTTGTGCCACCGCCAGTCGAGGTGAATCCTGACAGATCTGTGCCACCGTCCATCCACCAATAGGAAGATTTCCAGCCGGTGAAGTCGTAGCAAGCGTTGGCAGCCTGCTCAAACTGCTCGGCATTCTGGAAGAAGATAGCCTCGGTGCCGCTCGATTTCGGCTCCAGCTCGAGGAAGTCAGAGCATCCGGTGGCCGCAGCGGCCAGAGCGCCGATAGCGAATATGTTGATATAGCGTTTCATGATAATGAGCGTATTAATGTTATTTTTCATTTTTCACTTTTCATTTCTCATTTAGAAAGTGAGCTCAACGCCAAAGGTGAGCAAGCGCGAGAAGGGGAAGGTATTGTTTGAGGCCTCGCCGTATTCGGGATCGTAACCGTCCTTGACCTTGGTCCACTCCCAGAGGTCGTCGCCCGAGAAATACACGCGGAATTTCTCCACGCCTACGTAGCGGGTCACTGCCTGGGGCAGGGTGTAGCCGACAACAAGATTCTTGAGGCGGATGTAGCGGTTGTTGGTGACAGAGACATCCTTGTTTTCGTAATTGAACTTGTTGAAGTTGTTATCTCTCGACAGGATGCAATAATCGTTGGTAGGATTGTCTTCGCTCCAGGTCTTGCCGAGGAATGTCTTGTTCTGCGAGGTGTAGTTGACTACGAAAGGAGCGTAGAAGTTGCCAGTGCGCAGCAAGGTCTGTTTCCATACGCCTTGGAAGAAAGCGCCTACGTCAAAGCCTTTCCAGTCAAAACCGAGCTTGAAGCCGAAGGTGAGGCGGGGCGACTTGTCGCCAGCATAATAGAGGTCGTCGGTGGTGATGGCGCCGTCGCCGTTGAGGTCAACCAGCTTGCGAGCACCGGGGCGCAGACGATATGTGCCATCAGTAGCGGGAGCCGGGAGGATATTGTTGGCCTTGGGCCCTGAATGGTCGGCGTTCCAATAGTACATTTCATAGTAAGCGTCAACCTCTTCTTGGGTCTGGAATACGCCATCGGTCTGATACACATAGATGGCATTCAGAGGCTTGCCTACGATGCGGTATTGGTTGTTGCCGGGATTGGGCACATTCTCATTGTTGGTAAGCTCAAGCAGCTTGGTCCAAGCATCTGAGAGTTGACCGCCGACATAATAGTTGAAGTCGCCGATATGGTCGCGCCAGGTGAGTTCAACTTCCCAGCCGCGAGTGCGGAGTTTGCCATTGTTGGTCTTGGGAGCGTCAGCGCCGAGCACTGAGGGATAAACCACCTCGATAAACATGCCATCGTTGGTCTTGTCAAACCAGTCGAATGATCCAGTGAGCCTCTGGTTGAAGAAACCGAAGTCGACGCCGGCATTGTGGGTATTGATTGTTTCCCAAGTGCGCGAGTCAGAGGTCATGCCGTCGAGCCAGAGCGAGGTCTGCATTGCGTTGCCAAACAGCACTGAGCCGCTGGCCACCGAGGCATAACGCTCGTAGTCGTTGATGCCGCTTACATTGCCGGTCTTACCGTAGTTGTAGCGAACCTTCAGGTTGGTGAGGAACGGCGAGAACGGACGCATGAATGATTCGTTGCTGATGACCCAGCCGCCCGAGATGGACCAGAAATTTTTCCAGCGCTGGCTCTTTGAGAGCTTTGAGCTACCATCGCGGCGCATCAGGAATTCGACCAGATAACGCTGAGCGTAATTGTAGCGCAGGTCGCCTACGTAAGATACAAGTCCCCATTGGGTTTGACCACCGCTGGCGCCATTGTTTGTGCCGCTGTTCCATACATTGAGGTCAACCAGACCCGAACCCTCATAGAGAGGACCATTGTTGCGCGAAGCGGTCACTGCCTTGTAGTCCTCGCGTTCGGCTGTCACACCAAGCATCACATCTACATTGTGTACATCGGCAAACTGGCGATTGTAGAGCAGGAAGCCGCCAAGGGTATAGTTTTTCCAGGTCTTGTGGCTCTCTTCGAGCGAACCGGGCTTGGTGGCGCTGCCCATCAGGGTGCCTACCCAGTCGTACCAGTACACGGGGTTCTTTTCAAGTGTCTCGTCGCGACCCATCTCTCTATAAGATGCGTTGCCGCGCAGTTTCAGACCGGGCACCCAAGTGCCGAGATCATAAGTGGCTTGGCCAGTGGCGCGCAGGGTGGTGTAGAGGATCTTGTCCTGACCGCCATTCTTGAGCAGACCCACAGGGTTGCGAGCGCCGTTGAAGGTATCGTAGGGATCACCGTTCTCGTTCTCAAAGGCCCAGAACCACTGGTCCATCCAGCCTTGGCCTACGCCTTGCGAGGGCGAGGTGATTTTGCGTTGCTCGTAGGATACGCCAGTCTCGATGTTGAGATGGTCGTTGACTTGGATGCCAGCGTTGATGCGGCCGCCATATTTCTTCTCACCATCTTCGGCGATAGCGAGTTGCGAATTGCTGTCGCTGTAGAATAGAGATGCGCGATAGTTGAAATTCTTACCACCACCCGATACGGATACGTCGTGTTTCCACGAGTCGGCATCGTCATAGAGATAGTCGAGGAATGAGTTGCCCGGCACAAAGCGCTGCACCTTGTTGCCCTTGGTCACGGTGAATGGCTCGCCAGCCATCAGGGCGTTCCACATCGATTCGCCTACCAGGGTGGTACCATCGTCGGTGACGCCGCTTACATCGCCCGAGAATACCCACCAATTGATGGCATTGTGTATCTCCTCCGGGGTCTTGAGGCTGGAGTTGCCGGCAGCAGCATCGTTGTACTGTGCCTCATAGAACATCTGTAGCCACTCTTGGTTGTTGGTGATAGGGGTCTGGATACCCTTGATGGTACGGCTGTAGCTTCCGCTATAGGTTACGGTGGCCTTGCCTTCCTTGCCGCGCTTGGTGGTGACGAGGATCACACCGCCAGCCGAACGAGCACCGTAGATAGCAGCCGAGGCATCTTTCAGCACCGAGATGCTCTCGATATCGTTGCCGTTGAGGCCGTTGAATTCATCGAGCGAAGCCGATACGCCATCGATAAGGATCAGAGGCTCAGAGCCGTTGATTGACACATCACCGCGGATTTGGATGCTGGCGCCTTCGTTACCGGGTCGGGTGCTGGTACGGGTAACTGTCAAGCCAGCCACTGCGCCTTGCAGAGCCACGGTGGTGTTGGTGTTGCCGCGGCCCTTGTACACATCATCGCCCTTGATCTGGGTGATGGCGCTGGTCAGCGACTCTTTCTTGGCTGTGGTATAACCCACGACAACCATCTCGTCGAGCGTGTTGCTGGTGGGCTGCATCTCCACTTGCACTTCTTTTTGTCCGGCCACTTGCACTGTTGCGGGCTTGTATCCGATATAGGAGATCTCAAGCACCTCGGCCGAGGAGGGCAGGTAGCACTGGCCGTCGAGGTCGGTGGTCACTGCGGTCTTTTCACCTTTCACTTTCACTGCGGCGCCAATCAGGGGTTCGCCTTGCTCGTCGAGCACAGTCACCTTCACCGTATTGGCTGGCGCGTGGGCTGCTGTCTGGGCCATAGCTGCCTCTGGGGCATAGCTTAGGCTGGCTGCCGCCATTGCGGCTGCTATAATTATCTTTTTCATCGATTTGATTATTCGTTATTCACTTTTCATTTTTCATTCCGCAGGGACGTATACCTCCAAGTTGGAGATCATCACGTAGTTGCCGTTGGCATCATCCGTAGCAAAATAGCACTTGATATAGCGGGTATTCTCGGGAGCGGTCTCAAGCAGATAGCGCTGGGTGTTGTTGATAGTCGGGTCAAATGAGTGCCAACCTTGGTCAACCCAGCCCCAGCCATCGCTGCCGCCAGTGGCATCGGCCTCAGTGCAAGCATAGATGGTGAGCCCCTTCATAGTGCCCGAGTTGCCAGTGCGGCGGCGCAGGTCGAGATTCACCACGTTGGCGTCTTGGCCCAGGTCGAGGATGAAGAAATGAGGATAGGCCGATGCTGTCTTCCAAGCCGTATGCCAGAATGTCGAGAGATTGTCGTCAAGCATAGCGATTACGCGACCATTGGGAGTAGCGCCCTCGCCACCAGCCTCTTGTGATGAATAGCCGGTCTGGGCATCGTTGCTGCTGTCGTCATAACCGGGGAATGACATCACGGTCTTGTCGAGAGCGACAACGCGCTTGGGTGTAACAGTAAATGTGAATGGGTCGGATGAATTGTCCTCTACGTCTTTGCCGTAGACAGTCACCGTGGTGGCCTCGCCATTGATAAATGAGTTCTCATCATAATTAAAGGCGATGAATTGGCTCTCTGAGGTCTCGCCAGCTACGGTAAGCGAAATCTCACCAGCAGCCTCAGCTGTGGATTGCCCTTGATACTCCACACTCAGATACACGGTGCCGGTAGTGGTGTTGGAGTAGCTGATCATTGCGCCGCCGTAAGCGGGCTCGATGGTCACTGATTCGGCCACAGCGGCAAAAGCCGGAGCGCCGGGAGAATAGGAGATTTGCACTGGGTCGGTGCTGTCGCCGCGCACCGAGCAAGCATAGAGCGACACTGTCACCGGGTCGGTGCTGGCAAAGCCGCTCAGAGTGGTGGTCATGCGGCCCGAGGCGTCGGCGTGATCCTTAGATACGTAGACCTTTCGCTCCTCGCCTCGCGAATTGAGGTAAACGAGCTTGGTGTACATGTAGCTCGAACTTGACGGATTTGTCCACGACAGATACAGCTCGCCGGGACCAGCCGTAGCTTGCACATCAGTCACCTTGGCCGGAGCCGCATCATCGATCTCGATGCGACCTTCGGCTTCATCGCCGCACGATGTGAGGGCCCAGCTCGCCGAGCAAGCCATCAACAGAATTGCGGATTTCAAGATTGAAACTTTCATCGTAATTTAAGGTAATTTTGTGATTATAGAATGTTTTGAAACGTTATCCGATTTTAAGGATTTGTTGCAAAATTACCACTTCGACACCCCTTTTTCCAACTTTTTCACCCCCTAATAGGTTTCTTCTAATCGAGTGACACCAAATTTTGTTAACCCCTTTATTTTCAACCATTTACTAAAACAACAAAAAAGTACCACAAAATTTTGTGGTACTTTTCTGGTTGGTTTGTGGGGGTAAATTTGACCTTACGCCTCCTTTTTGTCAGCATGGAGCAGCCTGGGTTCTTCTTCCTCTTCTGGGGTTGGTTCCTCCATCTTCCCCTCCCTCCTTATCATGTATATCACTATCAATATTGTCGCCGCCACAGCCAAGGTTACCCTCCAAGTGTCCATCCTGCGATCCTTAGCTAAGAGTTGCGCTTGCTTCAGGCGGATGTCGTCAATACTCTCTCGCATCTCGTGGTAAGCGAATCCCCGGCTCTTAATGAGCATAGCGCTGAGCTGGCCATCGGCTCGACCATAATCATCGGCGATATTAGCGGCGTCGCGGCCCAGGGCTGGGTAGTATTGCTGGCGCACCTGGGCGTAGGCCTCCAAGGCTTGCTCGACATTGCCGGCGGTGTTGAGCGAATCGGCCTGAGCCATCAGGCTGGCTATGCTCTGCTGATGCGCCCGCCGGGTGCTTTTCTGCTCCAATGTCACAACAATTGCGGCCACTGCCACCACCGCAGCCACCACCAACATCCAATATTTGCCCATCTCTCTAATTATACGAATAAACTCCTGGAATAAGGGGTACGGTAATGTGCATGCTCTAATGCGGCTTGCTTTTCCGCATTCCAAATCCCAGATTCCCAAAGCCGATCCATTTCTCGATCGGCTCGATCTGCAAAGAATCGAGCAATAGCACGTTGAAGCTCCCTTACCTCTTCCTCGGTTTTTAGGGTGCGCATAGCCTTCAACAAGACCAATTGTGCTTTATTCAAAGTTGTTTCTTTCTCTGCCATAGTTTTAATTTTAATATATAAACGTTTGAAGAACCAATGTTTCTCAATCATTGTCCCCTCTAATTCATTACAAAATTACAACTAAAATCCCTCATATCCTAATTTTTTTGAAAAATACTTAGGTATACTCTGGGTCAAATAGTTGTTTTTTTTGTTCTTACGCCAATATTTCAGTACTATCTCAAACTCGATGTCATCCATATTAGTTTCAAGAAGTTCTTCATTTTCTCGAATCACAGCGGCATGGAATGGGGGATAATATCTTATTTCGATTTGTTCTTACAGGTTGAGGACGAGGCGCAGGCCATCCTCGGAGGCGCGGTAGGAATCATGCATTGAGGCGCGATAGGATACTCGAGCCTTTTTGGGACTGTCCATAAACGAGCCGCCGCGCATGAGACGGTCAGAGAAATAGCCTTTAAACAGATTGCCTCCTCGCGCAGCAAACTCCCACTGGGCCTCAGTAGAAAGGTTAATTTATTTGTTCTTCGGTGAGCCCAGCACCTAAACAAAATTCTGAGATTTACAAATGGACGATAGACGATTATCTGTCAAAGTCCAATTTATTTTCTGAATCATCGGTTTTCCATTCCAACCAGCGCGAGGAGCCGGTGGCCTTACCTTTTTCCTCAGAGCCAGTGGTGTAGATATCAAGCCAGTCATAACCGCACCTGGGGCAAGTATAGGTGTCAACATGCTCAGTAGTGTGGCGCGTCACATGATGCTCAGTCTGATAGCTGCCAGCCACCACCTGACCTTTGGCATGGATGCCCGGTCCGCCAAGTCCCTTAAACCAGTCGGTAGTTTTAGATGTGCTACTCTCACGGAAGGCTTTGCTAAGCGAAGCCTCCATGCAGTGGCAGATTGGACAGCGGCGCAAACGTACCTGCTTAAATGAGCTCAACGTTGCCACCAAGGCAAGATACACAATGACAGCTGTGGTGACCCACCACATCCATCCCGACACATTGGCGTAATTGAATCGCCATGCCAGAACAAACACGCCCAGGAAGAATTCTCCAGTCAGGATTTTGAACATCAGTGGATTTGCCGTATAGAAAACTTTTCCAAACAACTTTAGATAAGCTATGAATGTCACAGCCAGGAAGCCCACTGAGATGACAGCAGTGAGGGCGGCAGTGGTTATAGACTCCTCGCCAATCCGAGGCATAGATACTTGAGTGCAGAAGGCGAAAATCCATACCAGTGCTATGGCCAATGCCATTACGGCATAGAGTGCATTGTTGATTATGCGCCCAATGTGATACAGGAAGTTGCGGTCATTGCGCTGGTAGTCTTCGTCAAGGCCCGATCGCTGGATGCACCAGGCCGAGTAGATTGCTGTGCATGTCCACCAGAGCATAGAGATGCCCAGCACCGCCTTGTCGAGCCATGCGGCTTCGTATTCTTTCGTTACCTCGGGCGCGAAGAATGGCATAACAATCAACACGATTGAGGCAACCCCTAAAGCCAATGCAAGGATTGGGATAGGGCGCTCGGCCTTATTGTAATATCTGCCCATTAGGTATATAGTAGCTCCCACTGCGAGAGAACCGATCAATAGGGTAATAATGGCACCCACTTTGCCCAGTGCCGCGATTCCCAGCACTGCATCCACATACTTTTGACTTAAAGTTTCCATAGGTTTATGAGAGGAGTTTGTTATCAATTTGCAAATGTAGTGCTTTTTCTCCAAAACAAAAAATCTGGGAATGAAAAACGTATGGTTTTGTGGTATCAAATATTAATGAGTATATTTGC
>JAJBUH010000081.1 GCA_020860445.1 Bacteroidales bacterium
TGAGTTAAATATCTTAAATATCAACAACTTACATTAATTCAGCAAACACTAATTAAATTTAATTTGAAAAGTTACTGAATGGGGGTTTTGGAAATAAAAATGTGGGGTGGTGGATGAGGTTTCAGAAAAAATCGCTAAATTTGTTGGTTGAAAAATAATACCAATCAGAAATACCGAATACAGTGGCAAACAAGATAGTGGAAACCCCGCTGATGAAGCAATACGTCGAGATGAAAAAGAAGCATCCCGACGCAGTGCTCCTTTTTCCGCGTGGGCGATTTCTATGAGACTTTCTCTGACGACGCCATCACCGCCTCAGAAATATTGGGAATTACCCTTACCCGCCGCGCCAACGGCGCCGCGCAATATGTCGAACTCGCCGGCTTCCCCCACCATGCCCTCGACAGCTACCTGCCAAAGCTGGTCAGAGCCGGAAAGCGCGTGGCTATCTGCGAACAGCTCGAAGACCCCAAGCTCACCAAAAAGTTGGTGAAGCGCGGCATCACCGAGCTCGTAACCCCCGGCGTAGCCATGAATGACAATGTGCTCAACCACCGCGAGAACAATTTCCTCGCCGCCCTGCATCATGGCAAGGACAAGGTGGGGCTGGCGCTGCTCGACATCAGCACTGGCGAATTTCTCGTAGCCGAAGGCTCAATCGACTATATTGACAAGATAATGACTAATTTCGCGCCCAAGGAATTGCTCATCGAGCACGGCACGCGCCAGAGGGTCGAGGCCGAACTCACGGCTCGATACATTACATTTGACCTCGACGACTGGATTTTCACCACCGATGCGGCCATGGAGCGACTGCTCAAACAATTCGCCACGTCAAGCCTCAAGGGCTTTGGCATCCAAGGGATGCCAGCCGCCATCATTGCCGCCGGGGCAATCCTCCACTATTTGGATATCACCCAACATACCCAGATAAGCCACATTATCAAGATTTCGCGCATCGAGGCCGACCGCTATGTCAGGCTCGACAAATTCACGGTGCGCAATCTCGAAATCTCACAACCGCTCGCCGAAGACGGCAAGAGTCTGCTCTCGGTAATCGACCGCACGGTTAGCCCCATGGGCGCGCGCATGCTCAGCCGTTGGCTGCACTTCCCCCTAAAGGATGTAGACAAGATCAATGAGCGCCTCGATGTGGTTGAATATTTCTTTCGCCACCCCGACGAGCGCGAAGCCATGATTGAATCGCTGCGCCAAATCGGCGACCTGGAGCGCCTGGTGGGCAAGGTAGCCTCACAAAGGATTACGCCTCGCGAGGTGGTGCAGATGCGCACTGCTCTCGAGGCTCTGGTGCCAATAATGCAAATCTGCCGCGCCTCGGGCCAAAAAGCCCTGATGGCGATAGGCGACCGGCTAAATCCGTGCGAGGCTCTGTGCGAGAGGATAGCGCGAGAAATCCGCCCCGATGCTCCCAACCAGCTCAGCAAGGGCGATGTCATCAACGACGGTGTCAACAAAGAGCTTGACGAAAATCGCCAACTGCGTGACCATGGCACTCAATATCTCCAGAACTTGCAAAAACGCGAAAGTGATGCCACCGGCATCTCTTCGCTCAAGGTAGGATACAATAATGTGTTTGGCTATTACCTTGAGGTCACCAATACACATCGCGAAAAAGCGCCGAAAGAGTGGATACGCAAGCAGACCCTGGTCAACGCCGAGCGATACATCACCGAGGAACTCAAAGAGTATGAGACCAAAATCCTCAGTGCTGGCGACCAGATTGCCATACTTGAAACAGCCATCTTCAATGCCTTGGTGGCCGAGATAGGCAAGCACATACCGGCATTGCAGATCAATGCCTCGCAGGTGGCTCAGCTCGACTGCCTCTGTTCGTTCACTACCGCCTCACTCGAGAATAAATATAATCGCCCGGTAGTCGACGATTCGCTTGACCTAAAACTGGTCGAGGCGCGCCACCCTGTGATTGAGAAGCAACTGCCGATAGGCGAGCCCTATATCGCCAACACCGTAGAACTCAACAACGAGGGTACGCAGGTGATGATGATCACTGGTCCGAACATGTCAGGCAAGTCGGCACTGCTGCGCCAGACAGCTCTGAATGTGCTGCTGGCTCAGATTGGCTGCTTTGTGGCAGCCGAGAGCGCAAAAATCGGCATCGTCGACAAGATATTCACCCGCGTGGGAGCAAGCGACAATATCTCGCTCGGCGAGAGCACGTTTATGGTTGAGATGAACGAGGCCGCGGCTATCATCAACAATATGAGCCAGCGTTCGCTAATCCTTTTTGACGAACTGGGCCGAGGCACAAGCACCTATGATGGCATATCGATTGCCTGGGCCATAGTGGAGCATATACATGAGTGGAGCGGCATACACCCCAAGACGCTATTCGCAACCCACTACCACGAGCTCAATGAGATGACCAAGTCGCTGGCGAGGGTCAAGAATTTCAATGTGTCGGTACAGGAAATTGACGGCAAGGTGGTGTTTTTGCGCAAACTCGCCCCGGGTGGCAGCGAGCACAGTTTTGGCATACATGTGGCCAAGCTGGCTGGCATGCCGCCGAGCATCGTTGACCGCGCCAATCAGGTGTTGCGCCAACTCGAAAAGGCCAACGAGCATAGCGAGATTACCATCGAGGCCGCGCCAGGCGATGACGGCGCCCAGTTGCGCCTATTCCAGCTCGACGACCCGGTGCTGGGCCAGGTGCGCGACCAGATCCTCGGCCTCGACATCAATAACCTGACCCCAGTCGACGCCCTCAACAAGCTATCCCAGATCAGACAAATCCTAACTGGAAAGTGAAAAATGAAAAATGAAAAATGAAAAATGGCCATCCGGGTGGCTCGGCCACGAACTGGCCGAGCACAGTAGCCGCCATCCGGAGGGC
>JAJBUH010000170.1 GCA_020860445.1 Bacteroidales bacterium
GCGCCGTGATCTTTGGCTAAGCCTCAGCCACGGACTTTTGCACATGAGCCATATTATGACTTCGACTATGTGTTCAACAGGCTGTTGCTATCTGGCAAATCCTACGACTTTGGGCGCCCTCGTTGGCTAAAGCTCGACGCGCTGCGCGTCCCCAAATCTCTCGAAGGGCTGCGCATCCTCTATGAGGGAATCGATTTGCCCATCCCCATCAAATACGTATAAAGTCAGATTGACTAAAAGCGTGCAAATGCACGCTTTTAGTCAATCTGATTTTATTATTTTACTTCAGCAATTCTTGAGCGGTAGCGGCTACGCCCTCGGGGGTGAGGTTGCACTGCTTGAGGACATCATCGACGTTGTAGCGGTCGATGAATTTCTTGTCAAGCCCTAAGCATTTGACGCGCATAGAGGTCGGACCAGCCAGGCGAGCCACCTTTTCGCCAAAGCCGCCCGAGAGAGACGAATCCTCAAGTGTGACAATCGCCTTATGGTCGGCCTCAAGAGCCAAAAGCGCAGCCTCATCGACACCGCTGATAAATCGCGGATTGATTACCGTGGCATTGATTCCCTGGTCCTTGAGCAGCTTGGCAGCCTCGAGAGCCACTGCCAACATATTGCCCATTGCTATCAGGGCCACCTCTGAGCCTTTTTGCACAGTTTGCCATTTTGAGTCAAAGTTAGGCTCGACTGGCACCAAAGTCTCATGGTATGGCCCTCCGGGCACGCGTATGGCCACTGGCACATTCTGCTGCTGGTGAGCCCAGTCGACCATAGCCCGATATTCCTCAGCGCTGGTAGGCGCCAGATACAACAGATTGGGAATGTGCGAGAGTTGCACCTCATCCCAGAATCCAAGGTGAGTGACATCAGGGATGCCATACACGCCCGTGCCCTGCACCAACAAGGTCGCTGGCAGACAGTCGAGCGACAAATCCTCGATCAGCTGGTCCAAAGCTCGCTGCAAGAAAGTGCTCTCAACCACAAAGATAGGTTTTGCCCCACCCTTTGCAGCGGCAGCGCTGACGCTGACTCCGCATTGCTCCGCAATGCCGACATCCATATACTGCTTGCCGGCACGCTTGCGCGTAGCCTCGTCAAAACAGAAGGCGCCCGGCGTAGCAGCTGTGACCACGAGCGTCAGCGGATCTTTCTCAATCATCTCCATGGCAATCTTGCCAGTGAGCGTGTCATAGTCGGGAGCGTCAGAGTTCTCAGCGGGCAGCCCATTAGCCAGATCAAACGGCGGCATATAATGGAATTCCTCGCGATTCCTTTCGGCCGGCACATATCCTTGGCCCTTCTGGGTATCAATATGCACCACAATAGGCTTAGGCGAATCCTTGGCTTTTGCCAAAGCCTGACGCACCGCATCCAAGTTGTTGCCCTCCTTGACATACAGATAGTCAAAGCCCAGAGAGCGGAAATAGTTGTCATCGGCCGTACCGTTAGTCTCGCGCAGTTGTCTCAGGTTGTCATACAGAGCGCCATGGTCCTCAGCGATTGCCATTTGGTTGTCATTGACAATCACAATCAGATTAGTACCGAGGGCACCGGCAGCGTCAAGGCCCTCAAAGGCAACGCCGCCGCTGAGCGAACCATCTCCGATAAAGGCCACAACATTATATTTCTCCCCTTTCAGGTCGCGAGCCTTAGCCAAGCCAGTGGCCAAGGTGATCGACGGAGAGGTATGCCCCGCGTAGAACAGGTCATACTCTGGTGCCTCAGGCGGGAAGGTGTATTCACTGATTGAGCGATAGAGTTTCGGGTCGAGAAATGCATCGACACGCCCTGTGAGCATCTTGTATGCCACATCCTGGTGTGACACATCCCACACAATCTTATCTTTACTGGCGTCAAACACCTGGTACATTGCCAGCGTTGCTTCGACCACTCCAAGGTTAGGGCCAACGTGACCGCCGATCGTGCTTACCCATTTGAGCATAGCCTCGCGCATCTGTTCGGCCAGATTGCGCAGCTCATCATCACTCAGCCCGCGTATATCCTCAGGCTTCTTTATGTCTTTTAGCTGAATCATGGTTATGTCTGATTTAGTTGTGTTGTTCATAATACATCTAATATCAAACACCCCACCCTGTCAAATGGTTGAAGGTGCCGCAAAGGACGTTCTCCCCTTTTTGGCACCTTCAACCATTCGCATTGTATGTCTATCAGTCAGCTGAAGAGTGTACATTCACCACTCCCTTCACAGTTGCAGTTGATGGTATCTTATCTGTCACTATTGCGACTTGAAATGTGCCAAGGGTCGAATTCTGATCTGTATTGGAATAATATTCCTCAAGTCTAAGCAAGTACTCGCCAGCCGAAGCATATTCGTCGCCATCGGTGTTAACGTAGAACATGCGGCTGACCGTGCACCCCATCCAATACTGGTAATATGTGATGCGCCCGCGATATGCCACAATCGACTTGGTGGTGAAATCCACAGTCAGCCATCCGGGATTCTCCTCGATGAATTGCTCAGTCTGGGTAGCATAGACATCATCGACCGAATTGATGATTTGCACATAAGCCGGACCCATCCAGGGGAGCAGGGCTTCATCATCGGTTCCCTCAACCGAGACAGTAGTCAATTGCACAAAGTCGATGGGTGTATACAAATCCACGCTTTCGCTTTTGCTGGAGCAAGCGGCCAAAGCGAATAGGATGAATGATAGACAAAGAGATTTAGCCAATTTCATTTACATCAGATTTTTATTGTTTATAACTGTTAACGTCTTCTCCACCCCCTTTATTACCCCTCCCCAGCTTTTCCGCGTCTTTTTAGCCAACAATAAGGACCAAAAATGTCGCAAAGTTAAGGTATACCTTAACTTTGCGACATTTTTGTTTGGAAGTTAAGGT
>JAJBUH010000121.1 GCA_020860445.1 Bacteroidales bacterium
CGATGAAAGTAGTTTAAAAAATTTTATTGAAATTTGTCAAACTATTTGCCGTAAATTTACGTTATTCCAATGTTTGACGTAAATTGTATACCTATAATCAAAACCCTATACAAATGAATTTTAAATCTTACGCATTGATTGCGGCTGGCTTGTTGATGGCCAGCTGTGGCAAGACACCCGCTACCAATCCGGGAGCTCCCACCGAGGACGACGTCATTCTTCACGCCTGGTCTTGGGCATTCGACACCATCGCAGCAAACATGCAACAAATCGCCGACGCCGGCTATGCCTACGTCCAGACCTCGCCCGCTCAGACCTGTTACGTAGGCGACGGAGGCGGCATGGCTCTCTTCAGCCAGGAGGGCGACTCAGTGATGGGCAAGTGGTACTACTATTATCAGCCCACCGACTGGCAAATCGGCAACTACATGCTTGGCGACAAGGATGCTCTGGCCGCTATGTGCGACAGCGCAGCTAAATATGGCGTCAAGGTCATAGTCGACGTGCTGCCAAACCATACAGCCATTGACCACAAGGCTGTGCTTCCCACTCTCGATGCCGCTGTTGGCGGTCACGAGAATCTGTACCACGCCAACGGTTTCACTCCCATCACCGATTATAATGACCGCCTGCAGTGCACCACTATGGAGATGGGCGGTCTGCCTGATGTGAACACTGAGAATCCTGACTTCCAGAAATATTACATGCAGTATGTCAACGACCTGCTGGCTCTCGGCGTGCGCGGTTTCCGCTATGACACAGCCAAGCATATCGGGCTGCCTTCTGACCCGCTGGACCCCAAGGCTGAGCGCAACAACTTCTGGGACGTCGCCACTGGTCGCGAGGCAGTCGACGGCGTTGAGCTCGCTCTCCCGGCCGACAGCCTGTTTATCTATGGCGAGGTGCTCCAGGATCGCAATGTCAAGGAGACCGAGTACGCTGAATATATGGATATGACAGCCAGCTCGTATGGCCACGCTCTGCGTCATGTGCTCGAGCAAGGCAAGGCTGACAGCGCCGAATCATTGGCCGACTGGCACCATCCCGTAGCTCCCGAACAACTCGTTACCTGGGTTGAGAGCCACGACACATATTGCAATGAGCATGAGTCAGCTGGTCTGACCGACGACCAAATTCGCGCTGGTTGGGTATTCCTAACCGCACGTCAGCACGGCACACCTCTGTTCTTCAGCCGTCCCGCTGGCAGCACTCGCGAGAATTACTGGGGCAACAACCGCATTGGCGCTCGCGGCAATGATGAATTCTTCCATCCCGAGGTTGTAGCCGTCAATCAGTTCCGCAAGGCTATGAGCGGACAGCCCGAGACTCTGTATGTCACTGCCGATGGCGTAGCAGCCGAGGTGCAGCGCGGCGAGGCTGGCGCAGCCCTGGTCAACTTCTCAGACAATACCATCGATGTTGACTTTCCGACCACTCTGCCCTCGGGCACCTACATCGACCGTGTGCACCGCACCAACTTCAAGGTGTCGAATGGACAGCTCACCGGCGAGCTCCAACCCCTCACCACCTACATCCTCTACGCCCGCTAATCTAAATCAGGCATAAAAATCAAGCCCATCCGACTGGATGGGCTTGATTTTTATGCCTGATTATCAAAACATCTTCTCGGGATATTCGCCCTTGGCGTGGAGCTCAGCGAGCTTAGCCACTACGTCGGGACGATCCTCGGGATATGTCACGCCGAACCACTTTGATGTGGTGTCGAGCACCTTGACTGTAGCCTCGCCCGAGCGGATGAGGGCATCCACTGATGGCGGAATGGTCATCTCAGCCTTGGGGGTATTGAGGTCCTTGTCGAGGAATTTCTTGAACTCACGCTCGCCATACTCGAAATAGTCGGGAGTAAATCCCCACATATTCATCGACACGGGAGTCTTGGGATCAAGGATTTGCTCTTCGCCCTTCTCATCTACAAATGAGATTTCGTGCTTGGGGTTATAGCCGATAGCGGTGCGCTCAACCACCGAGGTGAGCAGACCATCGACATTCTCGCACACGCCGCGCGATACGGTGCCGTTCTCGCTCATAGTGTTGCCTACGCGGAATCCTACCATGCAGTAGTCGCCCTTGCGGTCGTGCGGACGGCTCAGCTCCTCAGCGATTACGCGGAAAGCGTCCTGGCCATAGAAGTCGTCGGCGTTGATGACGGTAAACGGTTCTTTGATTACATCCTTAGCCATGAGCACAGCGTGGTTGGTGCCCCAGGGCTTGGTGCGGTCTTCGGGGCACTTGTAGCCCTCGGGGAGCTTGTCGACAGCCTGGAAGACAACCTCCACGGGGATGTGACCCTTGTATTTGCTGAGGATCTTCTCGTTGAAGTCCTTCTCAAAGTCTTTGCGGATTACGAAGACCACCTTGCCGAATCCCGAGCGGATAGCGTCGTAGATTGAGTAGTCCATGATTGTCTGGCCGTTGGGGCCAACGCCGTCGAGCTGCTTCAGACCGCCGTAACGGCTGCCCATGCCAGCTGCTAATACATACAGTGTAGGCTTCATGTAAGTATAAGGTAAGAGTTATGAGTTATGAGTTATTAGTTGTGAGTTGTGAGTTATGAGTTATGAGTTATGAGTTATGAGTTATGAGTTATGAGTTCTTCATTCTTCATTCTTCATTTTTCATTCCTTATTGGATGCCGCGTTCGCGCAGCTTGAGCTGCCAGTTCCAGGCTGACTTGAGGGTGTCCTCGAGCGATGTGTCGGCTTTCCAGCCCAGCACCTTGTTGGCCTTTTCGGGGTTGGCCCAAACCTTCTCGATGTCGCCAGCGCGACGGGGAGCGTAAGCCCAGTTGAGTTTCACGCCGGTAGCCTTCTCAAAGGCATCGATGATCTGCTTGGTTGAGCAGCCATTGCCAGTGCCGATGTTGAATACCTCGAGTTGGGGGCTGTCGGTGTCGAGCACGCGCTGCATAGCCTTGACATGAGCTTTGGCCAGGTCAACGACATAGATGTAGTCGCGGATGCAAGTTCCATCGGGGGTGTCGTAATCGTTGCCGAACACCTTGAGCTGTTCGCGGATGCCGATGGCGGTCTGGGTCACGAAGGGGATCAGGTTCATAGGCACGCCGGTCGGGAGTTCGCCGATGATAGCTGACGGGTGCGAACCGATGGGGTTGAAGTAGCGCAGGAGGATAGCCTTGATGGGAGCGCCGCTGGCGATGTCATCGCGGATGATTTCCTCGTTGATTTGCTTGGTATTGCCATAGGGGCTCTCAGCGGGCTTGATGGGTGCCTCCTCGGTCACGGGCAGGTTCTCCGGGTCGGGTTGTCCGTAGACAGTGCAGCTCGACGAGAAGATGATGCCTTTCACATCATGCTTAGGCATGAGCTCAAGCAGGTTCACCAGCGAGAGGATGTTGTTGCGATAGTAGAGGAGGGGTTTTTCAACGCTTTCGCCCACAGCCTTGCTGGCGGCGAAATGGATGATGCCCGAGATTGGATAGTCAGACATCACTTTGTCCATTGCCTCCTTGTCGCAGCAGTCTGCCTTGACGAATGCAGGGCGCACTCCGGTGATTTCTTCAATGCCGTCGATGACATTTTCCTGCGAATTGGAGAGGTTGTCAACTATCACCACGTCGTAGCCGGCGTTGATGAGCTCTACAGTGGTGTGCGATCCGATAAAACCGGTGCCTCCTGTGACGAGAATGGTTTGTTTCATGTTTGAAAAGTTTTTCGGTATGGTTGAGTATTGCAAAGTTACGAATAATTTGCAATTGTGAAGAACATTTTTTCGCCAAAAATAGACATTATTTCATCATTTTGTAATTTTATGACTTAAATGTGCATATTTGACGTAAATAGGCGGCTTAGGAATCCTATGAATCCTAAGCCGCCTATAATGTCTAATTTGCCAATTAGGGGTTATGCCTTGTAGGGCGGAGGTGTCGGGGTTGAGGGTGCTGGAGTGTCGGGGTCCGGGTATTTGGGAGCGTCAGGCGCGGGAGCCTGTGGCTCGTCGGGCTTGGCTTTGGCATCATCTGTCGCGTCGGCTGGGGGTAGGGCTTTGTCCTTTTCTTTCTGCTCGGCCATGATCTCGTCGGTGCGCGATACCCACTGGCGCTTGCCAAAGATTTTCTCGACATCGGCGGTGAATATCACCTCGCGGTTGTACAGCTCGTCGGATAGTTCTACCAGTCCGTCATGATACTGGTTCAGGATATCCTTGGCGCGCTTGTACTGTTCGGTCAGGATGCGCGACACCTCTTCGTCGATGATCTTGGCGCGCTCCTCGCTGTAGGGTTTGGTGAATCCGTAACCTTGTCCCGATGAGTCGTAGTAGCTGATGTTGGGCAGCTTCTCGCTCATGCCATAGTACACTACCAGCGCATAAGCAATCTTGGTGGCGCGCTCCAGGTCGTTGAGAGCTCCGGTGGCCACGCTGCCGAGGATCACATCCTCAGATGCGCGTCCAGCCATCAGCGAGCATATTTGGTCGAGCAGGGCCTGGGCTGGCACTCTCTGTCGTTCCTCCGGCAAATACCAGGCCGCGCCGAGGGCTTTGCCGCGAGGCACGATAGTGACCTTGACCAGCGGGTCGCCGTACTGCAGGTGCCATGACACTGTGGCGTGTCCGGCCTCGTGGATAGCCACGCTCTGTTTCTCCTCGTTGGTGGTGAGTTTGTTCTTCTTCTCCAAGCCGCCGATGATGCGGTCGACAGCAGCGTTGAAATCGTCGAGGTCTACGCTCGTCTTGTTATGTCGAGCGGCGATAAGGGCTGCCTCGTTGCACACGTTGGCGATGTCAGCGCCCGAGAATCCGGCTGTCTGGCGAGCCAGCAGCTCGATATCGAGGTTTTGATTGATCTTGATATTGCGCAGGTGCACCTTGAAAATAGCCACGCGGTCGTTGACATCGGGCAGCTCTACGTATATCTGGCGGTCAAAACGGCCAGCGCGCATCAGGGCTTTGTCGAGGATGTCGGCGCGGTTGGTTGCGGCGAGGATGATTACGCCGCTATTGCTGCCAAAGCCGTCCATCTCGGTAAGCAGCTGGTTGAGGGTGTTCTCGCGTTCGTCGTTGGCTCCCATGTTAGGGTTCTTGCCGCGAGCGCGGCCCACAGCGTCGATTTCATCGATAAATACGATACAGGGAGCCTTCTCCTTGGCTTGGCGGAACAAGTCGCGCACACGCGATGCGCCAACGCCCACAAACATCTCAACGAAGTCAGAACCAGACATTGAGAAGAAAGGCACATTGGCTTCGCCAGCCACAGCCTTGGCGAGCAGGGTCTTGCCAGTGCCGGGAGGGCCTACCAGCAGTGCGCCCTTGGGTATCTTGCCCCCCAGGTCGGTGTATCGCTTGGGGTTCTTGAGGAATTCTACTATTTCTTCGATTTCGGTCTTGGCCTCGGTCAGTCCGGCCACATCCTTGAATGTCACCTTGTTCTGGCTGTCCTTGTCGAAGACTTGAGCCTTTGACTTGCCTACGCTGAACACGCCTCCGCCACCGCCTCCGGTGCCTGACATGCGCTTCATCATGTAGAACCAGAAGAATATCAGCAGCAGTATCGGGCCGAACGACCACAGCAGGGTAGTCAAGCCTCCGCTGCGCTCATATTTCACTTCGCCGTTGGGTGGGAAGGCTCCGGTAGCGCGCCAGTATTCGATTTTGTCGTCAATCTTGTCAGCTGATGGCACATCGGCGATCACCTTGGCCTCCATGCCCTTGCCAGGTTGGAATTGGCCGGGGAATAGGGCTTGGGCAAGCGAGTCGGTGAGGAAGCCCTCGGCTTGGCGCTTGTCGGTGTAGACGATGATTTTCTCGATTCCGTGATCATTGACGATGTAGCTCTCAAATTCAGAGTAGCTGACATCCTTGGTGATGGAATTGTCGTCGAGATAGAAAAGGCCCACGAGCACAAGCAGGATAATGGCGTACATCCAGAAAAGACTGGAGCCGAAGGGCTTTTTCTTATTATTTGGATTTAGAGGTATAGGCATGGGGAAATGTTATGTGTAGGTGTTGGCGGGAAATGTCAGTCGAGGTTGGGCACGTCTTCTATGGCGGCGTCGCTCCACAGCTCCTCGAGGTTGTAGCGCTGACGTTCGGTGGGCAGGAACACATGCACCATAGCCCAGCCATAGTCGATGATGATCCATTCGCTGTTTGAGTATCCGTCATAATTGTAGGGCTTAACGCCGCTTTTCTCTTGCACTTTCTCTCTGATGTTGTCGGCAATGGCGGCAACTTGCTGAGTTGAATTGCCCTCGGCGATGATGAAGAGCTGGGTGGGGGCTGATTCAATTTGCGACATGTCGACCAGGGTTATGTTCTTGCCCTTACGGTCTTGTATGGCGTCGATTATGAGATTGGGCAGTTGAGTGGTTTGAGTCATTCTGAGCTGTCAGGTGTTAATTTGAACTTGCAAAGTTAAGTAAAAATATTGAAACGCGGTGAAGGCAAAGGTATGCCTTATGGGATTTTTGCATTTATTTGTAACAAATGCGGCGCTTTTATATTCTTAACGTTTTCCAAGCCCTTATAGTTTTATTCAAAACGCATCGACGAGGCCGGGCTCACCCGGGCGGCCATTCCCGCTGGCAACAGCAGTACGGCGGCTGCCACGGCGGCTACGCACACGTTGAGGATTACGACCCAGCCCCAGTTGATTTCTATCGGCACGGCAGGCAGGTAGTACATGTCGGGATTAAGTTTCAGGGTCTGGGTGGCTTGTTGCCAGTAGAGTATGCCTAAGCCTATGATATTGCCTATGATGATGCCAGCCCCGACCACCTTCATGGCCAAGGAGGCGAATAGCAGCCTCACCTGGCGCTTGGTGGCTCCCATGGCTCGCAGAAGTCCGATCGTAGAGATGCGGTCCAGAATCAGGATAAACATGCTCGATATCAGCGTGAATCCGGCTACGCAGGCCATCAAGATGAATATTACCACCACATTGGTGTCGAGCAGGTCGAGCCAGTTGAAGAACACGGCCCCGGTATGCTTTACATTGTCGACTGGGTATAGGTGCTCGATGTGGCCAAGGTGGTATTGCGAGATGAGCAGGTTCTGTAGGTCGGCGGCTTCGTTCTCGATATCATCGAGCGTCGATGCGTCAAATACAATCTGCGAGGCCGAGATGCTGTCGAGTCCGGCCACGCCTTGCATCGTGGCCAACGGAGCGAAGATTATCGTCTTGTCGTAGTCCGAAAATCCAGTCTCATAGATTCCGGCTATCTCGAAGCGCCGAGCCTTGACGGCCCCGTCAACAAAGAAATAAGCATAAGGCTTGTCACCCAGACCGAGCCCAAGGCTCGTGGCAGATGCTTTGGAGATGGCTATCTTGTTGGCCGACTCTGGGTCGAAGAAATCTGGCAGCGCTCCCTCGATGATGGCGCGACGCTCAAAGTCGTAAGAATGGGCCGAATCGTAGCTCAAGAAATATGCGCCTGAGAAATCGGTGTCGGTTTTTAGTATGCCGGGCTGTTGCAGTCTTAGTTCGGGTTCTGCTCCCGGGCTTACGGTCTCGATGGCGCTGAGCAGGGCCGGCGAGAGGGATATCGATGCAGCCGTGGTGGCCGACTGGTAGTCGTAGGCCGGCAGCACGCTCACTTGGCCGTCAAAGCCCATGATGCGGGCAGTGATCTGGTTTTTGAATCCGCTCACCACGGCCAAGGTGCACTCCATAATCGCCAAGGCGAGGGCAACGCCAGCCACAGCGATGACCGCTCCGGTGGCGTTGGCGCCATTGGAATTAGGGTTGAGCTTTAGCCTGCGCGAGGCCCAGAGTATGAAATTCATCTTTGGTTATATTGCTGAAAGGGAAAATTTTCAGCAAAGTTACTGCAAATATCAAAAAAAAGCGGTAACTTTGTTTGATTTTTTGTTATAATTTCTTTAGTTCAAAGCATCGCAAAGCTTCAGACAAAGATGGAACACGGATATTTCAACGACACCGAACGCGCAGACATCATCAAACTTAGCCGCCAACTATGGGGTTATCTGCGCAGCGACAGCGCCCCAGACGACTTTCGGAAAGTGAAAACCCTGATGGCTCAGGCAGTGGCCGATGGCTTATGCCAACGCGACCGCTACGGCATCAATCCGCTCCATCACAATCTGCAGACGGCCTGTCTGCTGTGCGAGAAAGTCAGTCCCGACCGCAACATGGCCCTCGCCATACTGCTCTACAGCCTGGCCAAGGACGATTACATTTCGACTCAAGACCTTGAGACCCAATGGGGAGCCGATGTGGCCAAGCTCCTGCGCGGCTTGCAAAAGGTGGCTGAGCTGTACTCTAAGCAGGCAGCCGTGGAGAGCGAGAACTTCCGCAAGCTGCTTCTGGCCTTCGCCAAAGACATCAGGGTGATTATCATCATGATTGTTGACCGTCTGGCGCTGATGAGAGCCATCAACCATCACCCCAACGACAAATTCGTGCACGACGTGGCTTACGAGGCCAACTATCTCTATGCCCCGTTGGCCCACCGCTTGGGCCTCTACGCCATGAAGTCGGAACTTGAGGATATGTCGCTCAAGTACACCGACCGTGCGATGTACACCGAGATTGCCCACAAGCTCAACCAAAAGAAGGCTGAGCGCGAGGCTTACATCGCCGCCTTTATCGAACCAATCCGTAAGCGGCTTGAGGAGGAGGGACTGGACTTTGAGCTGAAAGGGCGCACCAAGTCAATCTATTCGATTTGGAACAAAATGCGCAAGCAGAAAAACGATGTCGACGATATCTACGACTTGTTTGCCATACGCATCATCCTGAATGTGTCGCCGGAGAAGGAAAAGGCTATGTGCTGGTATGTCTACTCAATCATCACCGACATGTACCGGCCCAATCCGGCTCGCATGAAGGATTGGATAAGCATACCCAAGAGCAACGGCTATGAGTCGCTGCATATCACTGTCTATGGTCCAGCCGAGAAATGGGTGGAGGTGCAAATACGCACTCGACGCATGGACGAGATTGCCGAGAAGGGCCTCGCTGCCCACTGGAAATACAAGGGCATCAAGAGCGAGAACGACCTGGACAAGTGGATGAATGATGTGCGCGACATCCTCGAGACTGCCGAGACAGGCCCGATGGAGCTGATGAAGAATTTCAAGATGGATGTCTACGACAAGGAGGTGTTCGTCTTCACCCCTCGCGGTGACCTCTACAAGTTGCCGATGGGGGCATCGGTGCTCGACTTCGCCTTCAACATCCACACCGGCCTGGGGTGCAAGTGCACCGGCGGCAAGGTCAATGGGCGCAACCAGAAGATTAGCTACAAACTGCGCACTGGCGATACCGTCGAGATTCTTACTTCTCCTACCCAGAAGCCTAAGGCCGACTGGCTCAACTATACTGTAACTTCAAAGGCGCGCAACAAGATACGCGTAGCCGTCAAGGAGCAGGCTGCTGCATCGGCCGAGATAGGCAAGGAACTGTTGCAGCGCCGCTGCAAGAACCGCAAGATTGAGATACCCGATGGCGATGTGGCCCGCGTGGTCAAGAAGCTCGGGTATCGCACCGCTACTGACTTCTACACTGCTCTGGCCGATGAGACGCTCGATGTCAACACTGTCATCGAGGCATGCCTCGACATGGAGCGCAAGGCTCGCGAGGAGAGTGCCAAGGTGTCGGCTGGCGAGTATGTGCTGCAGCAGACAGCCGAGGATCAGGAGTTGGCCTCGGGCCATGACATCCTCATCATCGACAACAATGTCAAGGGGCTGAATTTCAAGTTCGCCCGTTGCTGCAATCCCATCTATGGCGACCAAGTATTCGGATTTGTGTCTCAGGAGGGGGTGGTCAAGATCCACCGCGTGGACTGTCCCAATGCGCAAAACATCAAGGAGAAGTATCCCTACCGCATAATCCGCACTCAATGGTCGGGCAAGCTCGGAGGGCAGTTCGCAGCTACGCTGCGCATTCTGGGCCGTGATGACATAGGCATCGTCACCAATATCACTTCTATTATTAATAAGGAGAAGGATACAGCCCTGCGCAGCATTTCGATTGATACAAACGATGGCCTGTTCCAGGGCTACCTGGTCGTGGGGGTCAACGACACCAAGTCATTGGATAATCTAATCAAAAAACTAAAGACAGTAAAAGGCGTAAAAGATGTGCAACGCAGCAAGTAAGGCAATCATCCTCGTGGCATTGGCCACGATGGCGATGGGTTGCTCAAAAAAGAATGAGGAGAAGGAGGCCGCATCGGCCTTAGTTGAGACTATCGAGCAGCAATTGGCTCAGGGACAGTATGAGGAGGCTCTCGCCCTCATGGACTCAGTGGATAAGAAGTATCCGACACAGATCGATGAGCGCAAGCGGGTCACCGCTCTGCGCCCCAAAGCCATCGAGCAGGCTACGATGCAGCAGATGGCTCATGCCGACAGTTTGACGGCTGAGATCACTTTGCAGTTGGCCGAGATCGAGCCTCTCATGAAGCATATTGATGGCAATGGACTCGAGGGATATTATGTGGTGGCAAATGCTTACAATCCTTCGTTCATCGATGCCACAGGCCTCGAACCGCGCGTCAATGACTCTAATCTTAGCTACTACATCGCCGCTCAGTCAAAGGGCAAAACTATTGGCCTGAATCAGGTGGCTCTCAATACCCCACAGCAGGAGTGCGTGTCAAATGAGATTCCGGCTGGTTCGGCTCGCGTCGAGGTGGTAGAGGGAAGCGAAATCGCCGTGTTCATTCCGGAGGAGGTAGCCGAACTCGGCGCATGGGCCTGGGACAACGGCCCGGAGATCAAGGGCGCTACTCTCTATGGCTCTAAGGGCAATCAAAAGGTGAAACTATCTGACAAACAGGCCGCAGCCTTCGGCACCGCCTGGAAATTCTCCGACCTCAAGCAGCGTCAACGCTCAGCTCAAATGCTCCGCGAAAAACTCGACCGCCGCCTCCAAATCGCCCGCGACCAATCCGCCAACCAAATCGAATAACATTCTCTACCCTTGTAGTTCAATCACCGCGAATATGAAGTTTAGCGAATTTGAACATATCATATCGTCCAAACGTATGCGGAAGTATGTCACGGCCTGTAGTGGTGACACCCGCAATGCAATGACCCTTTATCGCCTTAATCTGCGTCTATCTCAGGAAATATTCACCATAATAAGTTGTTTCGAGGTAGCTCTGCGCAACGCCATTGATCGGCAGATGGTCACTCGGTGGGGTACAGACTGGCTCCGTGATTTTGTTCTCCCCGGTGGTATATTCTTTAAAGACCCCCGTATTCAAACCTCACACAAAATCATCTATAAGGCATACGAAGGGCTCATGGGCAAAAACAAATACAGTCACCACAAGTTGTTGGCTGAGATGGAGTTTGGCGTTTGGAAATATATGTACTCGGCCATCGAGTATAAACTCTCAGGGCGCGTGCTTCTTAAAGCATTTCCTAACAAGCCAAAATCAACTCCGCAGCGCAACATTGATCACCTGTATATCTTCAATGAGCTAGACTACATTAATAATATGCGCAATCGTGTGGCCCACCACGAACCAATCTGTTTTGACGCTAGCGGCAACATAAACACCTTCTATGTTGAGAGCCGCTACCAGAAAATGCTCGATTTGTTTGCTTGGATGGGGATAGATAGCTCATCACTTCTATATGGCTTAGACCATGTAAAGGCTGTTTGTGTTCGTATCAACGCTCTCAAGAGTTAAATATTCCAAACGCTCTTACACTTTTTGGACTCAAAATTTGTTAGATAAGGTAAAAAGCAGTACCTTTGCACTGTTTACTCCCGGTAGCCCCTGATTCGTCAAGCTATCGGGTTTGTTTTAAAATAATCCAATCTTTTACCAATTTTTTATTCCAGAACTTAAGTCTTCCACTCCTACTTTAACATTTTGGATATGAGATATTACCAGATTTTGCCGGAAGATTCACTGAAGGGTGGGGTGTTTGATACGCCTTATTGTCCTGATTGGATAGGTGGAGATGGACCGGAAACGCCCAAAGTGGAGGGCAAAGAAATAATAATGACGGATGGCCCGTATGAAGATTTTCACATGGGCTGGGGCGCATTTTTTTGTCTCAGAACGACTTAAAAATGCTTTGGTTACACGAGTAAGTGAAAAAGACGAAGTAGAATTCTTCCCCATAAATGTTCATAGTAACGAATATGGCGATCGAACCTATTATCTAATACACTTTAAGAAAAAGCATAATGTCATCAACCCCGAAATATCCAAGACAAGCCCAGGGGATTCTACTATCACGGTCCTTGGATTGGATAAGAAAAAAGTAGAGGGGCTCAATCTCTTCAATTCCGATACCTCTGTACATTGCCTCTGCATAAACGAATCATTAGTCAAAGAGTTAAAGGCTTTAGGCTTGACTTCAGGCATGGGCTTTAGTCCTAGAGGAGTGAAATAAAAAGGAAGACAACTCGTTATAAAGGAAAAATAACTTAACACAAATCGTGACATGAAGAATACAGATAATGAGCAGAAGCAGGCTGAGATGAAGGGCCTGGTGAAGGAGTGGCTCGAAAGAGTGGGGGAAGCGACCCAGAAGGAGGAAGTGAAAGGGATTGCTGCCTACAATGTCGGGCTGTTTGAGAGCGAGGATGGGTATTGCGCCTATCTGATGGGTGCCAAGGAATATGACCCCGACGACAGCGACTGGGCGTGCGAGGAGGACTATACCCCCGAGGAGCGCTATCTGCCCATACCGGCTACCCTCACCGAGGGCGTGGAATGGGAGGCATTCCTCAACCAGATGGTTGAGGTGCTCAAAGACATCATGCCCGGCCTCGCTGCGCCAGCCGACTCAATCTGGCATGGCCGTGTCATCACCACTGGCTTTGACGACGGTGACCTAATAGTAATTTAAAGCAAACCGCAGATTCACACAGATTTTCACTGATAAGGAATCTGTGTGAATCTGTGGCTTGAGACATAAGAGAATAACAATGAAGAAAATGATATTGGGCGTGGCGCTGATGGCTGCTGCGCTCTGTGGAAACGAGGAAGTTATGGCTCAGGAAAATCCGTTTTTTAAGGAATTTGACACCCCTTATGGGAGCGTGCCATTCTCAAAGATCAAGAACTCAGACTATATGCCCGCAATCGACCGTGGGCTGGAGATCGCTCGCGCCGAGGTCGACGCTATCGCAAACAATCAAGAGGCGCCGACATTTCAGAACACCATCGAGGCCCTCGATGCAGTAGGTGACGATCTGGACCGAGTGGCGAATGTGTTCTTCAACATCCTCGAGGCTAATTCCGACGACGAACTTATGGAGCTATCCCTTGAGGCCTCTAAGAAACTCAGCGATTACTCGTCCGACCTTATCCTCAACCAGAAGCTGTGGGAGAGAGTCAAGGCCGTCCATGACACAGTGGATGCCTCAACATTGACGCCCGAACAGGCTACCTTGCTCAAGAAGACCTACGATTCCTTTGCCAACTCAGGCGCAAACCTGCAGGGCGAAGACCGCGAGACCTACAAGAAACTCACCGGCGAACTCTCAGAGCTCACCACCGTCTTTGGCCAGAACGTGCTAAAAGAACTCAACACCTACGAGATCTGGCTCACTGCCGAAGACCTGAGCGGACTGCCTGAGACACTGACCAACGCTGCCGCTGAGGCAGCCAAGGAAAAGGGCAGGGAAGGCGAGTACCTCTTCACCCTGGCGCAGCCTACCTATATGGCATTCATGAAATATTCAGACCGACAGGACCTGAGAGAGAACATGTACAAGATGTACATGCGCCGCAACACTCAGGGGCAGTACAGCAATGTAGAGAATGCCAAGCGCATCGCCGCTCTGCGCCTCCAAATCGCCAATCTGCTTGGTTTTGAGACCTATGCCCACCAGAAGCTACAGAACACCATGGCCGAGACCCCCGAGGCCGTGTACAACCTGCTTGACCAACTGCGCGACGCATACCTGCCAGCTGAGCAGAAAGAGATGGCTGAACTTGAAGCCTTCGCTTCAAAGCTCGAGGGTCGCGAGGTAAAAATCAACCCTTGGGATTATAGTTACTACAGCAACAAGCTCAAGGCTGAGAAATATTCCTTTGACGAAGAAGCCATGCGTCCTTACTTCCCATTGGATAAGGTAAAAGAGGGCGTCTTCGGCCTCGCCCATAAGCTGTATGGCCTAAATTTCGAACTCGCTCCCGAGGTCGAGCCATACCACCCCGATGTGGTGACATACAAGGTGACCGATGCCGATGGCGCATATCTGGGACTTCTGTATACCGACTTCTTTCCAAGACCATCAAAGCGTCCCGGCGCCTGGATGACCAGCTTCAAGGAGCAGTGGACAACTGCCGATGGCCAGAACTCGCGACCCTTGGTGTCGATTGTGATGAACTTCAACAAGCCCACCGCCGACAAGCCGGCGCTCCTCACTCCTTATGAGGTCGAGACGTTCCTGCATGAGTTCGGTCACTCGCTCCACGGCCTACTGGCCAATACCCGCTACAAGACCCTGTCGGGCACATCGGTATATCGCGACTTTGTTGAGCTGCCATCGCAGTTCAACGAGAACTATCTCACTGAAAAAGAGTGGCTTGACGGCTTCGCTACCCACTACGAGACAGGCGATTCGATTTCGCAACAGATGATCGACCGCCTTGTTGCCGCTTCGCGCTACGGAGCAGCTTACGCTTGCCTGAGGCAACTGATGTTTGGCTACATCGACATGGCTTGGCACTCGATCAAAGAGCCAGTCGAGGGCGATGCCCGCGAGTTTGAGGAGCGGGCTTATGAGGGCGTGGCTATGTTCCCGAGCGTTGACGGCGCGATGGTGTCGACGCAGTTCAACCATATCTTCTCGGGCGGTTACGCCGCCGGCTATTACAGCTACAAGTGGGCCGAGGTGCTCGATGCCGATGCTTTCGCCCATTTCAAAGAGAACGGCATCTTCGATCCGGAGACTGCGGCATCATTCCGCCACAACATCCTGGAGAGGGGAGGCACCGAGCATCCGTCGGAACTTTACCGCCGATTCCGTGGCCAGGATGCCACTATTGACGCCCTGCTGATACGCGACGGAATCAAAGACGAACCCAAAGTGACCGTGCCCCCGGTGACCAAGGATTGAGGCCAAAAAATGGGCCAAAAACTGTTTCGGAAACGGTAACTACTCAGCGATTCTAAGGAAACACAATGATTCCTTACATCCTACATGGT
>JAJBUH010000133.1 GCA_020860445.1 Bacteroidales bacterium
ATCGTTAATTTTTTATCGGTTTCGTTGGGAAATACCGTTTTTATTCACTAATTTTGCACCGAGTTTATTTTAGACCCTAAAACCTAAGATACACTATCAGTATTTAACCTTATTTTATACGACATGAAGAAACATAACTTCTATGCTGGACCCTCAATCCTGAGCGAGTACACCATCAAGAACACTGCCGACGCAGTGCTCAACTTCGCCGACATGGGTCTCTCCATCCTCGAAATCTCACACCGCAGCAAGCAATTCCAGGCTGTAATCGATGAGGCTACCGCCCTGGTGAAAGAACTGCTCGAAGTACCCGAAGGATATTCGGTGCTCTGGCTCGGTGGTGGTGCATCTATGCAATTCTGCATGCTCCCCTACAACCTGCTCCGCAACAAGGCTGCCTATCTCGACACCGGCACATGGGCTCACAACGCCATCAAGGAGGCTAAACTCTTTGGCGAGGTCGACGTGGTTGCTTCTTCCGAGGCTGCCAACTACACTTACATCCCCAAGGGATTTACCGTCCCCGCCGATGCTGACTACTTCCACTATACCAGCAACAACACCATCTACGGTACCGAGATTCGCAAGGATCCCGATGTGCCTGTGCGCTTGGTTGCTGACATGAGCTCTGACATCTTCTCACGCCCCGTCGATGTGTCAAAGTATGACGCTATCTATGCTGGCGCTCAGAAGAATCTGGCTCCCGCTGGCGTGACCATCGTCATCGTACGCGATGACGCTCTCGGCCATGTCGACCGTCAAATCCCCACCATGCTCGACTATCGCACCCATGTCAAGAAGGGTTCGATGTTCAACACTCCTCCTGTGCTCCCCATCTACGCAGCTCTCCAGACTCTGCGCTACTACAAGATGCTCGGCGGCATCAAGGAGCTTGAGAAGCTCGACCTGCAGAAGGCTGAGACCCTCTACAACGCTATCGACGCAAGCAAGATGTTTGTCGGCACCGTCACCGATCCCGGCGACCGCTCGATCATGAATGTTTGCTTCGTGATGAAGCCCGAATATAAGGACCTCGAGAAGGACTTTGTCGACTTCGCTACCGAGCGCGGTATGGTCGGCATCAAGGGCCACCGCTCAGTTGGCGGTTTCCGCGCTTCGCTCTACAACGCACTGCCCTTGGCAAGCGTCGAGGCTCTCGTTGAGTGCATGAAGGAATTTGAAGCAAAACACTAATCCGGCGTGTCAGATGAAAGTATTAGTCGCTACTGAAAAACCCTTTGCAGCCGTTGCTATCAACGGTATCCGCAAAGTGATGGAAGAGGCTGGCTACGAACTCTGCCTCTTGGAGAAATATACCGAGAAGAAGCAACTGCTCGAGGCTGTTGCCGATGTCGACGCACTGATCGTGCGCAGCGATATCGTCGATGCCGAGGTGCTCGACGCTGCCAAGCAGCTCAAGATTGTGGTGCGCGCCGGTGCTGGTTACGACAATATCGACCTCGCTGCCGCTACGGCCCACAATGTTGTGGTTGAGAATACTCCCGGCCAGAACTCCAACGCCGTTGCCGAACTCGTCTTCGGCATGGCTGTGATGGCTATCCGCAATATGTACAACGGTACCTCAGGCACCGAGCTCAAGGACAAGAAGCTTGGCATCCACGCTTTCGGTCAGGTTGGCCGCAACGTGGCTCGCATAGCCAAGGGATTCGGCATGGAGGTTAGCGCTCTTGACCCCTATTGCCCCGACGAGGTTATCATCGAGGCTGGCGTTAAGCCCGTGCACTCAGTCGAGGATCTCTATAAGGACAACCAATTCGTTTCGCTCCACATCCCGGCAACAGCCGAGACCAAGAAATCGGTTGGTTATGACCTGATCACCCTCATGCCTAAGAATGGCGTGCTCATCAACACCGCTCGCAAAGAGGTGATCGATGAGGAGGGTCTGGCTCGCGCTCTCGAGGCTCGTCCCGATATCAAGTATGTCGCCGATATCAAGCCCGATTCAGCCGTTGAGCTCAAGGAGAAATTTGGCGACCGCGTGTTCTTCACCCCCAAGAAGATGGGTGCGCAGACCGCCGAAGCCAATATCAACGCCGGCATCGCCGCAGCCAACCAAGTCGTAGCATTCCTGCGCGACGGTTGCGACCGCTTCCGCGTCAACAAGTAAAAAATGTGATGGATTTAACAATGTGATGAATTTTTTCCAATTTAAGAAGGCAGCACCGTGAGGCGCTGCCTTTCTCATTTTTCACTCTTCATTTTTCATTCTTCATTTTTCATTCTCTTCATTTCACTCCCGCTATCGCTATTCTCATCTGCTTCGGGTCGAAATACTTCTTCGCCATCTCCATTATCATCTGGGGGGTGATAGTGTGCACCAGTTCGACTTGACGGGTGAAATAGTCCGGCGGGAATCCAGCCACTCTCATCGTCTTGTAGTAATCCATCACTGATAGCGGACTGTCGAGGGTGTCGATAATGCTCATCGAGACAAATTGTTTCACTCTCTCCATCTCGTCGGCATCCAATGGCTCAGTGGCCATGCGCTCCATCTCCTTGGCAGTTTCTTCAATCAGCGGTCGCTGATAGGCTGGGTCGGTTTGGGCCGAAATAGAAATGTAGCTGCCATCTATGCCGCCAAGCAGATAGGCCTGTATTCCGTAGGTGTAGCCCTTGTCCTCGCGAATATTCTTCATCAGACGACTGCCGAAATATCCGCCAAGGGCCGTCACTGCAAATCGCAACGGCAGATAGTCGGGATTCTTGCGCGCGGGTGCCGGGAGGGCTATCCTCACTGAGTTCTGCAGCGCGCCGACTTTCTCCACAAATACCTCGCCTGGAGCCTCGGCATTGTACGGGCACTTCACCAATGGCATCGCTGGCGACGGACTTTGCATCGCCAAGAGCATATCCTTGACCTGGCCATATATCTTATCCGTGATTCTGCCGCCGAGCAATGCTATGCACCCCGAGGCTGTGTACACCGACCGGTGGAAATCCACGATATCCGAGCGCGTGATGCTCTCGATGTCTGCTGGCGTCTCCACTCTCGCCAAGGGATTGTCTGGGCCTTGTATCATCGGTTGCAGAGCCTGTTGACTCAAGGTCGCCACCTTGCTGTTATTGATGAGGTTGGTCTTAATAGCCTTTTCCTTGTATATCTCCAAGGCATGCTCGTCAAAGGTTGGTGTCTCTACCATTCGCGAGATGAGGTCAAACAGTCCATCGGCCAATGAATTAACCGAGGCGAAGGCTAAGATGGAATAGTGCTCTGCAACCTCGTTGCGATGGATAGCGCCACGGAAATCCAGAGCCTCAGACATCTCAGCACCGGTCATTCCCTTTACGCCCTCACGCAGCAATGCGCCAGTGAGGTTGGCCACCGAGGCTGTGCGTGCCTCTACCATTCCTCCAGGCCAAAGCAGAAACAGTTGATTCAAATCCTGAGTGCCGCTATCAAGCACTCGCAGCGTCACCCCATTGTCGAGTAGTTCGGTGATTGGGACTGGCAGCACCAGATTCCCTATGGGGTGAATCTTGGGCGGTATCGTGCGGTCAAGCATTTTCGTGGGATTTAAGGTATAGGAATGCACTCTCCAAATCAGCTGGAGTATCGATTCCGATGGTCTGCCATTGGGTGAGCGCGGTCTTGATCTTATATCCGGCCTGGAGCCATCTCAATTGCTCGAGCGACTCGGCTATCTCGAGTGGCGACTGTGGCAACTTGGTGACAGCAGCCAGCACTTCGGCCTTGTAGGCATACACTCCGATATGGGCCAGATATGGGAATCTCTTTGGCCATTCGGCTTGGGGATAATTGCGCAAGTATGGTATCACCGAGTGCGAGAAATACATAGCGTAGCTGTCATCGTCGACCACCACCTTAGGGGTATTTGGATTGCTGATAGTCTCGTAGCTCGCGTCCTCACCAAATGGACGCACAAGCGTGGCTATCTCGGTGCGTTCATCATCGAAGCAGCCTTTCAGAGCTGCAATCTGCGACGGCTTGATAAATGGTTCGTCACCCTGTATGTTTATTACCACATCAGCACTGGATTTGATATTGCAGTAAGCCTCCTCGATGCGGTCAGTGCCACTGCGATGGTCGGGCGAGGTCATCACTGCCTTGCCGCCAAAAGCCTCCACCGCATCATAGATGCGCTGGTCATCGGTGGCAACAACCACATCGTCAAGTTCTTTGCGAGCTTGCTCATACACACGCTGTATCACTGGCTTGTCGCCAAGCATTGCCAAGGGCTTGCCCGGGAAACGCGTCGAGGCGTAGCGGGCCGGTATTATTCCTATAAAAGTTTTCATGATCTTAGTATTTGGCGCAGCGGGGTTTTACACCTCCCCGCTGCATCTTCTATCATTTATGTTTCACTTACGTATAATTGGGCATTCTCAAATTTCACTACTTTAACAGCTCGGCGAGCATCGATAAATCCCATAATCGAAACAGCGTCAAATAGTTTGCCGCCAATCTCAATCTTTCCGCTCGGACGCAAATCAGTCACTGTCTCAGCGTCGCTGCCGACATATTTCTTCAGAGACGTGTCTACGCTGCTGTAGCCCTCAGATACTCGGAGTTCGGTTTGCAATTCTGACACTCGGCGTATGCACTTTGGCCCATACTTCGAGGTCAAGAACCATGTCAAGCCTACCGCCAAAATCACACCGACGGAGGTGATGGTTACAGCATCGACGATATCGACAGCATAACCGCCCTCCATCGCCGGGCCGTAGAACATTGCGCCCACTATCGATGCCAATATGGCAATAATGCCGCACACGCCGCATATCCCAAAGCCGGGAATCACAAACATCTCCAAGGCCAATAGCACCAAGCCTATCAAGAACAGCACTATCACCCAGGGAGCCATTGTGCCGTTGACTGCCATCGGCAAGAAATACAACACTGCAGCCACAAAGGCGACAGCGCCGGCAAAACTTAGGCCGGGCGACTGCATCTCCATATAGATTCCGCCAAGTATCAGCATTATCAGCACTGCCCTCACTCCGGCATTTGCCAGAAATCCGAGGATATGGTCGGTGGCTGTGCTATGGAAATATTCTACTCGGTATGGCTGCTCGAGATGCGCGGCGATTACCTCGTCAACGCTTGTGGCAATGCCCTCGGCGTAGCCATGGGCGATAGCCTCCTCGGGGGTAAAGGTTAGCACGCTGTCAGGAGTGACCCAATGTTCGGCAATGGCTGGATCGCGGCGCCATTCCCAGGTGCCGGTCTCTTCGTTCCACCGCTTGCCATGGCTCTCTGCTGTAGAACGCATAATCGATTTCATGTACGATTGGTACTTGTCAGGGGCCGGACTGCCATCAGGCGTAACCACAGTGCTGGCGCCAAGGCTCGCTCCGGGCGACATATACACCGAATCGCAAGCCAAGGAAATAAGCGAACCAGCCGAAGCCGCATTAGGGTCGATAAATGCAACTGTCGGAATCGGCAGCCTCAGCAGGGCTGTGCGTATCGAGTCGGCTGCATCGACTGCGCCGCCATAGGTGTTGAGATGAATCACTACCAAGTCGGCCCTCTTTTCTTGCGCCTCTGTCAACGCTCGCTTCGTGATCATCCACATCTTGGCATTTACCTCATCATTAAATTCCAGCACATACGCCAATGGCTCCTCGGCCCTCATCCAGCCCACAGCCATCACTGCCATTATTAATATGTATATAA
Source organism: Bacteroidales bacterium (assembly GCA_020860445.1). Classification (GTDB taxonomy): domain Bacteria; phylum Bacteroidota; class Bacteroidia; order Bacteroidales; family Muribaculaceae; genus CAG-873. Next base: position 5,660 of record JAJBUH010000133.1, read on the forward strand.
ATCTCTTCATTAAAATTAAACTATATGTTTGGGGTTGTCCACCCGGATGGATAGTGCGTAGCACGTCTCTTGTCTGTTAACCCCACATGGAGTGCGTTAGCACGGAATGTGGGGTGGGTATGTCTATCGCCCTATAGGGATGAGTGCGTAGCACGGCTCTTGTCAGGCGTGATTCTCTGATGGTGAGAGACCTGCTATACACTCAATCATTGTTATTTTTAAATTTGTTGTCATTTACTTTTGACTTTTTAAAGTACGTTGGTGCTAAGCATACTCCAAGAGCCAAGTATATATAATAGGTGATGAGGCGCCATATAAGAGCCATCACCAGAGCCAAGTCGAGGTTGCCTATCAAGTCGCCATAGTATTCGGTGAACATCCACTCGCTCAAGCCCGAACTGCCCGGCGTGGGGCTTACCATCAGCACCACCCACACCACAAACTGACGACAAAATACCAAGCCCCAGTTGCACCCAGGTATGAATGCCCAGAAGATTGCGTTGACAATCAGATAGCGCGAGAACCATGACAGCACCGTAGCACCAAACACATTTAGCCACCACGAGCGCGGACAATGCTTTACCCAATCTGACGTGGCTATCATATTGCCAGTCATCTGCTGCACATTGGGCAGCCAGCGGCGCAGCCATTTCATGCTGAACAGCTTGACGAACACCTTTTGCACAATCTGCGGCTTCCACAAAATGCCAGCATAGAGTATCGATGTCCAGATTACAATTCCGGCATAGACCAGCCAGAACACTATCTCAACTCCTTGTAGGAATCCGCTGCGTTCGCCCGACCCAAACAGTTGGTCCAGCGGCAAACACAGCACTATTATTGGACAAAAGATTACAAAGAACAATTCGTCGAGAAACAGCGTGGTCAATGTCAGAGCCGTCGCTCGGCCTACTTTCACCCCCTCGGTATTGAGGTAAAAGATAGCCAAAGCGCTGCCGCCTACTGCCGACGGAGTAATGGCCGAGGTGAATGCGCACATCAAATCTACGCGAAGCGCCCTCTTCCACGACAGGTCGGGAGCCGCGATGGTATGGAATCGCCAGGTGAGACCGAAATCTCGGCCCACCACAAACAGGCAAGCCAGGGCTATGCCCACCACTGCTCGCCAGCCAAAGTGTATGCTTGCGAAGGCAGCCTCAGAGAAATCGTCATGGAATAGCCAGGCGATTACCCCAAAGCCTATCACGATAGGCAACGCTACCTTCCATCCAAGCCCCTTGATCATTACTGTGCTGCGCTATTTAATGCGTTGATGATTTTTTCGGTTTCTGCCACTGGGTCGGCCGCGCTGCTGATGGGTTCAGCCTCGGCTATGCCGTTCACGCCCGTTGCCATCACCGAGGGTATTTCGAGCAATCCGAAATTACCCTCAGCCACGATTGGCAGTTCAAATTTGGCATTGCGCAGAGCCTCGACATTCTCGGCTATGCGCTCAAGAGGCACCGTGGGCGGAAATGACACATAGTCAATGTCGGCGCCCACCAGAGCCATCGCCGATGAGGCAATCTCGACTTGCACGCCTATGATAGCCTCGGGGCCGAACATTTCGCGCACCTGATGGGCGCTGTAGTCGCTCCCCTTGAGCCAGATGCCATGGATGCCCAGCTCCTTGGCCAGCTCAACATGGTTCTCGATTGTCAGGATGGTCGCTGTCTCCTTGCACAGAGGCGAGAGCTCTTGCACAAGTTCTCTGATTTCATGATCGGCCATTTCTGGCACTCTCAGCACAATCCACTGGCATCCGCCCTCGATGGCCATTTGCGACAGCTCGGCTATGGTATATTTTTCGTTTGTTTGGGCTATGAACTGTAACATCTGATATACGTTTTTCGATTCGGTAAAATGTATTTGCAAAGTTAACGTTTTATCGTCTAACTTTAGTCATTCGTCTCTTTAATTTTTCTCTCTAATTCTTTTTTATTAACTTTGCTGTCAGAATCTATAACACTTAAGTCTTATGCATACAATTCTAAAATTCTTATTCTCTCTGTGCATCGGAGCAGTGCTCATGCCCAGCACATCTTGCTCACAAGGCTCGGTCTCGGCCGAAGCTGACGCCAACACGGCTCGCACCGATTCGGCTATCGTGATCGACAACATCCTCAATCGTCGCAGCATCCGCGCTTACACCGACCAGCCGGTCGAGCGCCAAAAGCTCGAGGTCATCGCTCGCTGCGGCATCAACGCTCCCAGCGGCATGAATTCGCAGCCCTGGCAGGTGCGCATCGTCGACAGCCCTGCCTACATCGATTCGCTCACCGCTATCTTCAAAAAGCTCCAACCCGAGCGCGCTGAGCAACCCGGATTCAAGAATATGTTCCGCAACGCCCCAGCCCTCATCTTCGTGGCATCGCCATCAAACGGCTCAGGCCAAGTCGACTGCGGCCTGATGGGCGAAAACATGGTATTGGCAGCCGAGGCCATGGGTCTTTGCACCTGCATCCAGGGTGGACCATTGGCATTTATGAAGAATACAAAGGAATGCGCTCCCTACATCCAGCAGCTCCAAATCCCCGAGGATTACGAATTGCTATACATCATCGGCGTAGGATATCCTGATGAAACACCCGATGCAAAGCCTCGCGACGAGTCAAAGGTTAAATTTATCGATTAATTCACACTCAGGTTAAAGAAATCTAATCTCCCCTCTCCTCCCTAAACTTTTCTTTTTCTTTCTCGTCATAATTTCAGAACGTAAAAATACAAGAATTTCTAACAAAATCGCAGAAACGATGAAAAAGAAAATCATGACTCTCGCTCTCGCCCTCCTCGGTTTGGTAGGCGCAGTAGCAGCCCAAGCTCAAACCGATGATTCGGCTAAAGGCAAGTGCAACAAGGAACAACGCACCCCCGGCGACAACAATAAGATGCGCCAGCCGCAGACGTTCCAGGAGATAGCCTTTGAGGGCATCCTCCTCGACGTGAACCAACAAGCTCGCATGGATTCGCTCAACCAAGCCATCGAGGCCCAGCGCCAGCAGCGCATGGAGGAACGCGCTCCCCGAGGCGCACGCCCTGACAGCGTAGGTCCTCGCCAGCGTCCCGAGCGCGGGGAAAGGCTCCAAGCTCGCCCCAACGGCCGTCGTCAGTACATCGAGCAGGTTAAGCAAATCCTTACCCCCGAGCAGTACACCACATTCCTCGAAAACATTGTCTTCATGACAGTTGACCAACCCCAGATGGGTCGCCAGGTGCAAGGCCCGAGGGAGAGAGGCGATTTCCGTGGTCCACACGACATGAAGGGCCCCAAGGGTCCTAAAGGCCCCAAGGATACTCCCAAAGAGGATTCAGCCGAGTAATCAACTACTGGAATAGGTAAATAGCGAGTCGCGCCCCGCCGTGGGTGCGGCTCTTTTTTGTAAGATATTTTTACAATATTTTAATCGTTTGTTGTGCATGTCGTGGAAAATGTCTACCTTTGTAGCACTAAAGTAACAACTTAATACCATATCCACATGACCCTATTCAAGAAAGTTTCGGGTGTTGTGCTGGCCACGGCTGTGCTGTGTACCGGTTGCTCTAAAGCACCCAAAGGCGAAGAAAGATTTGCTTCGTTCCCGACCTACAACGGCCAAGACCTTGAGCTCACTGTCGATGACAGTGGCACCCACTTTGCCCTCTGGAGCCCCGAAGCCCAAGCCGCTCAGGTACTGCTCTATGATTCAGACGTCGATTCACCAGTTGTCGAAACCCTTGACATGAAAAAAGGCGATCAAGGGGTGTGGCGCGCATCATCGTCTGAGCAACTCTACGGCAAGTTCTACACTTTCCGTATCAAGTATGACGGCAAATGGCTCGACGAGACCCCCGGCATCTACGCCAAGGCTGTAGGCACTAACGGCAAGCGCGCTGCCATCATTGATTTTGCCTCGACCAATCCTCCAAGTTGGGATCTCGACCGTGGTCCGGCTATCGACAACATCACCGACGCTGTGATTTATGAGATGCACCATCGCGACTTCTCGATCGATTCGACTTCGGGCATACAAAATCGCGGCAAGTTCCTGGCTCTGACCGAACCCGATACGCGTTCGCCCCAAGGCGCTCGCACCGGCATTGAGCATCTCAAGGAGCTCGGCGTGACCCACGTGCACATCCTGCCCAGCTATGACTACAATTCGGTCGATGAGGCTCATCCCGAGCTTAACCAGTACAACTGGGGCTATGACCCATGGAACTACAATGCTCCCGAGGGTTCGTACTCGACCAATCCGGCCGACCCGGCTGCTCGCGTACGCGAAATGAAGGAGATGGTCAAGGCTCTGCACGATGCTGGCATCGGCGTGGTTATGGATGTTGTGTACAACCACACTGCCAACAATGACGACTCTAATTTCTCGCTCACCGCTCCCGGCTATTTCTATCGTCACCGCGAAGACGGCACCTACAGCGATGCCTCAGGTTGCGGCAATGAGACTGCTTCAGAGCGTCAGATGATGCGCGACTACATCATCAACTCTACCAAATATTGGGCTCAGGAATACCACATCGATGGTTTCCGTTTCGACCTCATGGCTATCCACGACATCGAGACTATGAATCAAGTGGCTGCCGCCCTCAAGGAGGTTAATCCCGACATCTTTATCTATGGCGAGGGTTGGACCGCTGGCGATTCTCCACTGCCTGTAGAGCAGCGCGCTCTCAAGGAGAATGTTGCTAAGATGGAGGGCATTGCAGTGTTCAGCGATGATATCCGCGATGCAGTCAAGGGCCACTATAGCAACGAAGAGGATCGCGGTTTTGCCACTGGCAAACCCGGCAACGAAGAGACTGTCAAGATTGGCATCGTAGCCGCTACTGCTCACCCGTAGGTTGACTACAGCAAGGGCAACAATTCAAAATTCGCATACGCTTCGGCTCCCACCGAGGTTGTCAACTATGTATCTTGCCACGACGACCTCACCCTCACCGACAAGCTGGCAAAGTCAATGCCCGGCAGCACCGAAGCTGATCGCCAGAGAGCAGCTCGCTTGGCTCAGACCATCGTGTTTACCTCGCAAGGCACTCCGTTTATGTTCGCTGGCGAGGAGGTATTCCGCGATAAGAAGGGCGTGCACAATTCCTACAAATCGCCCGACTCAATCAATGCCATCAACTGGGAACTCAAGACCAAGAATGCTGACCAATTCAAATACTATCAAGAGCTGATCAAGCTGCGCAAGAGCCACCCGGCTTTCCGCATGACCACTGCCGAAGATGTGGCCAACCACATAGTTTTTGACGATGTGACCGAGCCCAACGTGGTTTCATACTCGATCATCGACAATGCCAATGGCGATGAGTGGAAGGAGATCAAGCTGGTATTCAATGGCAACACCACCCCCATCACCACTACAATCCCGGCTGGCAACTGGACCATCATCGCCCAAGACGGCAACCTCCAGGCCTCCGGTCTCGGCAAAACCCGTGGCGGCAAAATGACCGTTCCCCCCACCTCCGCCCTAATCCTGGCACAGCCATAACAGCCCCCTAACCCCCGCAGTGGGGGGGAGGCTACCGCCTGCTGAGGGAGCCCCATCAGAAACCCGAATCGATGTGCTGCGTCAGCATAGTGGGCCCAGCGCCCCCACGGGCCCTCAGTGTGGCCGCGCCGCCCTCGGCGCCGGGCATACCTATAGCCTCGGAGAGGCTTAACAACGTTAACCCCACACAGATGTCGGCCCGATGGGCCTCATCTGTGTGGGGTTTGCCAATTCCCATCAAAAGAGCCTCGGAGAGGCTCAACAATAGATATTCTTTCTCTTTTTCCGATTTTGATACATATTTTAAGGCACTGAAATCCGTTATTAAAGCATTATTTGCTAATTTTGCACCATGATTAATCCGTTAACCCAACATATTCCATGAACAAAACATTTCTTGCTCTTGTAGCAGCCTCGGCTTGCTGGGCCACAGCCCTGGCTGATGGCGCCCCGCTGTGGCTGCGCAACACGGCCATTTCGCCCAACGGACAATCCATTGCCTTTACCTACCGAGGCAATATCTTTGTCGTCGATTCCAAGGGAGGCCAAGCCCGACAGCTCACTGCCTCAAAGGGATATGATTCCTATCCAGTATGGAGCCCCGATGGCAAACTGATAGCCTTCGGCTCTGACCGCGATGGCAGCATCGACATCTTCGTTGTTGACGCAACCGGTGGCACTCCCCGCCGCATCACCACCAATAGCGGTCAAGAGCGCCCATTGGCTTTCCTCAATGATTCCACCATACTCTTCTCAGCCAACCTCGAACCGGCTCGCCAAGCCGCTCAGATGGGCGCTCAGAGCCAAGTCTACCAAGTATCCACCAAGGGCGGTCGCCCCAAGATGTTCGCCTCAGTGACCATGGGAGCCATGAGCGTCGACCCTCAGGGCCGCGTGCTATACCAAGACAAGAAGGGTTTTGAAAACGAGTGGCGCAAGCATGAGCGTTCGGCCGGCACCTCTGATATTTGGCTCATCAACGATGGGCAGTACACCAAGCTCACCGACTTTGACGGTCACGACCTCAACCCCCTATGGCAACCCTCGGGCCAAGCGTTCTGGTATCTGAGCGAACAAGATGGCACCCTCAATGTGCATAGCCGCAGCCTCGATGGCAAGGATACCCAGCTCACCAAGTTTGAGCGCCATCCGGTGCGTTCGCTTTCTGCCTCCAACAATGGCGTGCTTGCTTTCAGTTGGGATGGCGAGATCTACACCCTGCGTCCAGGCCAGCAACCTCAGCGCCTCGATGTCACCATCATCGCTGATGATTATGACAATGACCTGAAAAAAGGTTATCGCTCGTCAGGCGCAACCGCAATGGCTGTGTCCCCCAATGGCGACGAAGTTGCCTTTGTGATGCGCGGCGATGTCTATGTGACCTCGACCGAATACGAGACCACCAAACGCATCACCAATACCGACGGCCAAGAGCGCGTGTTGTCGTTCTCTGACGATGGACGTTCGCTCGTCTACGATTCAGAGCGCGATGGCAAGTGGCAACTATTCCTTGCCAAAATCAAGAATGATGATGAAAAGTCATTCGCCTACGCCACCGATATCGAAGAGACCCTGCTCTACAGCAGCGACCGCCCGGCTCAGCAGCCGGCCTTCTCGCCCGATGGCAAGAAAGTTGCATTCCTTGAGGGTCGCGACGAGGTGCGCGTGATTGATGTCAAGACCAAGCAGGTCAATACTGCCCTCGATGGCAAATACAATTATTCCTATACCGACGGCGACATTTCATTCCAATGGAGCCCTGACAGCCGTTGGCTTCTCGCCTCCTATATCGGCGATGGCGGTTGGAATAATTCTGATGTAGCCCTGGTCAAGGCTGATGGCAGCGAGGTCATCGACCTCACTCAGAGCGGTTATGCCGACAATGGACCCCAATGGGCCCTCGATGGCAAAGGCATCACCTACGCATCGGGCCGCTACGGCTACAAGAGCCATGGCTCGTGGGGCGAAGAGAATGACGTAATACTTATGGTGCTCGACCCCGAGGCTTGGGATGTCTTCAATATGAGCAAGGAAGAGACCGAACTCAAAGAAAAGAAGGACCAAGAGGAAAAAGAGGCTGAAGAGAAAAAAGCCGAGGAAAAGAAATCAAAAAAGGATAAGAAGAAAAAAGGCGAGGCCGAAGATGAGGATGCTGTCAAGCCTCTCAATTTCGACCTCCAGAATCGCTTCTATCGCACTCGCCGCTTGACGACCGCCTCGACTCATCTGGCATCGTACTATATGAACAAAAAGGGCGACAAGCTCTATTACATCGCCTACTCGCCCGATGGCGAAATGGATCTCTACGCTCGCGACCTCAAGAAGGGCGACACTCAGGTGCTCGCCAAGAGCATCGGTCCAGCCGAAATGATTGCCGACAAAGACGAGGCCAACCTGTATCTGCTCTCTGGCTCGGGCATCAAAAAGGTTTCAATTCCTGATGGCGAGGTTAAGGGGATTGAGTTCAACGCTCCTTTCAGCCGTCAGCCTTCGGCCGAACGCGCTTACATCTACGACCACGCTTGGCAGCAGGTAAAGGATAAATTCTACGATGCCAATATCCATGGCATCGACTGGGAACAGTACGGTCAGGATTATCGCAAATTCCTGCCTTATATTTCGAATAATTACGACTTCGCTATCTTGCTGAGCGAACTGCTTGGCGAACTCAATGCTTCGCACACTGGCGCTGGGTATCGCGCTCCGGGTGCTGAGATGTCGGTTGGTCGGCTTGGCGCTTTCTTTGATGAGGATTATGATGGCGATGGTTTGCTCATAGCCGAGATAATCGCTCGCGGTCCTCTGTCGGCAAAGAAGGCCAATGTTGAGGCAGGCGACATCATTGTTTCTATCGATGGCGAACCGATTCTGGCCGGGCAAGATTACTTCCCTTTGCTCGAGGGCAAGTCTGGTAAAAAGGTGCGCATCGGCGTGAAGAAGCCCAATGGCAAGGTCGAGTATGGCGAGGTCAAGCCTATATCATCGACCAGCGACCTGCTGTATCAGCGTTGGGTTGAGCACAACGAGCATGTTGTCGACAGCGTATCTGGCGGTCGCGTAGGGTATGTGCATGTCGAGGGCATGGATAGCGAGAGCTTCCGCAATGTCTACTCCAAGCTGCTCGGCAAGTATCGCAATTGCGATGCCGTGGTTGTCGACACTCGCTACAATGGCGGCGGCTGGCTCCACAACGACATCGCCCTGCTCCTGTCTGGCAAGGAATATGTGCGCTATTCGCCTCGCGGCAAATATATCGGCAGCGACCCGTTCTCGCAGTGGACCAAGCCCTCGGTGATGCTTGTCAACGAGAGCAACTATTCCGACGCCCATGGCACGCCCTATGTCTACCAGACTCTCGGCATTGGCGATGTTGTCGGCGCTCCCGTGCCTGGCACGATGACGGCCGTATGGTGGGAAACCCAGATTGACCCCACCCTCTATTTCGGCATTCCGCAGGTGACCTCGCTCGACCGCAACGGCCAGCCCCTCGAGAATCATCAGCTGCAGCCCGACCTCCCCGTCTACAACAATCCCGGCGATGTCACCCTCGGCATCGACACCCAGCTCATCCAAGCCACCAAACACGTCCTCTCCAAAATCAAATGATCCCCTCCTTGGCATCTCCATCCCTGATATCGTCCTCACCGGCTACCCCGTAGGGGTTGTTTCACATAGCATCAGGGACCGTTTCCTCGCCATCTACCCCGTAGGGGTTGTTTCACATAGCATCAAGGATCCTGTCCTCCCCATCTACCCCGTAGGGGTTGTTTCACATAGCATCATCGTTGTGAAGCATCCTCTACGGGGTAGCTGTTTTGATGACATCCTGGATGGCTAGTGCGTAGCACGGCTCTTGTCTGTTAACTATACCTTTGCATATCCATTTCA
>JAJBUH010000078.1 GCA_020860445.1 Bacteroidales bacterium
GAAATTAGGACAATTCGAAAATTCTTAGTAACTTTGCAGTACATTTCTACCTCACTTTTTAATATGCAATCTTCAATGTCAACCGATATCAGAGAAAAAATAAAGGGCGCCGAGCATGCCTCGCTTGAGTTCAAGTCTGCCAAGGCAGGTTTTCCTAAATCGTTTTGGGAGACCTTTTCCGCCTTCGCCAATACCGAGGGCGGTATGATTGTCCTTGGCGTGGCAGAGCGCCAAGGACGCTTTGTCGCCGATGGGCTGACCCCACAGCAAATAGCTGACCTGAAAAAGACATTTTGGGACAGCGCCCACAATCGCGACAAAGTGAGCGCTACCATGCTTGCCGAGAGAGATGTGACCGAAGAAGAAATAGACGGCAACCGGGTGCTGGCTTTCAGAGTGCCGGCAGCCCCGTATCAAGTGCGCCCAGTGTATATCACCACTAATCCGTTCGGCCATACCTATATGCGCAATCATGAGGGTGACTGTCACTGTACTGATGAAGAAATCAAAGAGATGATCTCAGACTCGCTGATCGATAGGAAAAATTATGACAGTGATATTCTGCCCAACTATCAAATGCGCGACATCGACCGGGAATCTCTGGAGGGATACCGCCGTCAATTCGCCTTCCGGCATCCTGATCATCCTTGGACCAAAGTCGATGATGAGACATTCCTGATCAAAATCGGTGCATACAAGATAGATCGCGCTAATGGCCGAGAGGGTTTCACCCGGGCCGGGATCCTGATGCTGGGCACCAACGACGCCATCACCGACCCGGCGTGCGACCCATGGTTTTTTGTTGACTACCAAGAGCTGCAGAATCCCGGTACAAGCATGCGCTGGACTGACCGCCTATGGCCTGATGGCACATGGGAGGCTAATATTTACCAATTCTTCCACCGAGTTTATAATAAAGTCTCAAAGGCTCTGCCTGTTCCCTTCAGACTTGAGGGCATCACTCGCATAGATGAGACCTCAGCTCATGTGGCTCTGAGGGAAGGCCTGGTAAATATGTGCGTGCACGCTAATTATGCCCTGAATGCCAAGATTGAGGTGAAATGGCAAGGTGACACCATACTGATGCGCAATCCGGGGCGAATGCTAATCACCCCTGATGATTTCTACGAAGAGACAAAGAGCGTATGCCGCAATCCTCTGCTACAAAAGATGTTCATGCTGATAGGCTATGGAGAGAAAGCTGGCAGCGGTGCCGACTACATAATGCGTGGCTGGAAAGACAACAAATGGCCTAAGCCCCAAATCAAGGAGAATCTCAAATATCGGTCGGTGGATCTGGTGTTTAGGCTGAGCAATAATTGCATAGCTATGGAGGACGAAGTCCCCTACCAGCCCAAAAGCATCAACCGCAGTTCAATGGTGGTGGGTTATGATTTTGATGAGGATGTTGCTCCATCACAGGAATCCAAGGCTAAGCCTACCGAAATCCAAACTTCCAACCCTACCGATGCGCCGGTTATTAAACCGAAAGTGAAATTTGTGCAAGACCAGATTGTGGAGTTTTGTCGCGAACCTCGTTCGATGGCCGAAATCTCCAAGCTTACGGGCATGTCCAGCCTGTACCGCCTTAAAAAAGTATATGTAGACCCGCTGATAGGCTCGCGCCTACAGATGACTCATCCCGAGCTTCCCACCCACCGCGACCAAAAATATATCTCCCTCTGAGGGCTAAAGAGGGGGTTAGGAGCGGGGGTTGGGAAGGTATTTGGCTTCCATGCCGAGGCCGAAGAGGGCGTAGTCGTAGATGACGGGGTCATCGGGGCGGATGGCGCGGAGGGTGGAGGTGAGCTCAATGACGGCGCGTTTGTCGTTGCTGGCACGGCCGAGGAGGCCCAGGTCGCGCGAGGTGCGCGAGACATGCACATCCAGTGGGATGAATAGCTGCGCCGGGGTGATGGCATCCCACACGCCCAGGTCAACGATGCCGTCGCGGCGCACCAGCCATCGCAGAGCCATGTTGATGCGCTTCAGGGCCGTCTGGTCCAGATTCTGCGGCAGGCAGCGGCTGTCGGCCACGCCGCCATTGGCGTCACACAGCTCGCGGTTAAGCGCCTCGACCAATTTCCATGCCGGCAACTCTTGCTCAGCAATATGCTCGGCACGAGCCAAGCCTTGCACCGACCCATACCGCTCAAACACGCGCCTCAGACCGCGCAAGTAATATCGCAGATTGGCATTGAAGAATGTGCGGTGCACATTGCCGTCGGGTAATTCCTCATACCCCTCATCCATCACATAGTCATACGGACGCATCTCCATCAGATTCAGCATCTTCTGACAGTTGCGGCATATCATCTTGCGATTTCCCCAGGCGATGGTAGCGCTCAGCAGAGCGGCAATCTCGATGTCGCGCACGTCGGAGAATAGGCGCGGAAACTGCACCGGGTCTTCGGCAATAAAATCAGGGTTGTTTATCCTCGCCGCTTCGCGGTCGAGCAATTCTTTCAGGTCAGCATCCATGGCAAAAGATAGTTATGAGTTATGAGTTATGAGTTATGAGTTATGAGTTGTGAGTTATGAGTTGTGAGTTGTGAGTAATGGGTAATAAGAAAAAAGAGGAAATGGCGTGGCCATTTCCTCTTTGGTGGGGTGAGGTGTGGGGGTCGAACCCACGACCTTCGGAACCACAATCCGACGCTCTAACCAACTGAGCTAAACTCACCATATTTCGCAAATGCAGTGCAAAGGTACGCACTTTTTCTGAACCCACCAAATTTTTCCTGTAAAATTTACAAAATTTTATTCAGTGGGCCCGTGATTTAGATTTTCTTAATCACCTTGCATGGGTTGCCGACAGCCACGCTGCGAGCCGGTATGTCAGAGACAACCACGCTGCCAGCACCGATGGTGCAGCCCTCGCCGATGGTCACCCCCGGGCAAATCACCACATTTCCGCCAAGCCAGCAGTTGTCGCCGATGGTCACCGGCAGACTCCACTCGATGCCCTGATTTCTTTCCTCCGGGTCGAGGGGATGGCAAGGAGTATAAATCGAACAGTTAGGGCCGATATATACATGGCTGCCTATGTGCACCTCGCTCTCGTCGAGGATGGTCATGTTGAAATTGATGACCGTATTGTCGCCAATGTATATGTTTGCGCCGTAGTCGCAACGAAAAGGCTGATTGATAGTCACATTCTCGCCAATGCTGCCCAGATACTTACGCAGCCACTCGAGCTGCATCTCAGTGTCGGTGGGCACATAGGCGTTGAACTCAGCCACGCGGTCGCGCATGTGGCTGAGAGCGGTTAGCAGTTGGGGGTCGATGGCGTTGTAGGGATTGCCCGAAAGCATCTCGCGCCAAATATCAGTATCCTGTAAAGCCATAGTTTAAGTCAAAAGTCAAAAGTCAAAAGTCAAAAGTCAAAAGTCAAGAGTGGAAATTAGTCTATAGGATGAAAGCCATAATACAAGCCACTCCTAAAATTAACTAAAATCTTCCTCTTTTTGTTCAAACCTCCCCACCCGGCACTTTTGACTTTTGACTTTTGACTCTTGACTCTTGACTTTTGACTTTTGACTTGATACTCTTGACTCTTGACTTATTCAAGCCCAAGGGCTTGAATAAGCGGCACAAACTCGTAGCCGCGAGCTTTCAGCTCGAGAATCATTGGCTCGAGGCCGTTGTCATAGAATTTATCGGTGCGCTCCGGGTGAGTGCCAAAGTGTATCAGCAGGATTTGCCCATTCATGCCATGCTCCTGCTCATACCCCAGCACCTGGTTGAGTATGAACTCGCTGCTGCGATATTTCGCCCCCATCGACGGTATGGTATAGTCGGCATTGGTCCACGACCCAGGCGTGTAGTTCACCACCTGCAGTCCCAGCTGCCGCGACCATTCCGATATTTGCTCATTATAATACTCATACGGCGGTATGTACACCGGGGCCTCGCTCGGCTCTATTCCGGCCTCGCGCATCAGCCGATAGCTGTGCTACATATCCTCGACAAACTCCTGCTGGCTCACCAACATCGAGTCGGGATTCTCCCACGGCATGTACAGCAGATGCCCGTAGCTGTGGCTGCCCACATAATGCCCGGCTTGGCGCAAGCGAGCCACGCTCTCAGGAAAGAGCTCATAAAAAGCGCCAGTAAAAAAGAACGCTCCCTTGATGCCTTGGCGGTCGAGCAGGGACAGGATGCTCTCCTCGCCATCGTTGCGATCGTGCGAGGTGAAGACGAGCGAAATCCTCGGCTTCTCGGGGTCGGTGCGTATGATTCCTCCCCGGCTGTACACATTATTGTCGGGTTGTGATATCTGCATCGCCGACCCGCAGATGGGCAGCGGGGCCGAGGTGTCGGCTGTTGGCGAGGCCGCATTCAGGGCCAGAGCGGCCGAGGCAGCGGCCATGATCGAGAATAGTCTTTTCATAAATCCACGTATTTTATTCATTCCCTTAAATATAGCACTCGGGATGGGTTTGTTAAAATGATTAGGCAAAGTAACGTATAATATTTGGAATTACCAAATAAAAAAGGCCTCAGAACGACCCAACAACGCAAACTTCTGTAGTTGATTCATAAATAATGCAAAGCCAAGAGAGAATTAGCGCAACTTTTTTGGTATATTAAAAATAAATGAATTAACTTTGCCACGGTTAATAGATAAGGCGGTTATAATAGATTGTAACTTCAGCACTTTACCTTGCAACTTCCACCAAGATTCACCACTTCAAGAGCGAAGCGGTCAACCCCATAAACTTATCCCTATTGAATATGAAGACTAATCCTATCGGGGCGTACACGGCCCCACAGACAATGAATGTGAATTACCTAATTTGCGCTAACATCCTTAGCGCTCTGGGTTGACATCCCTTTACCTTACCCTCTCATATAACCTATCATGAACAGCTTAAAAGCTATTACATTTGTAGTCGCTTCGGCTATCTCTACGGCCCCATTCTGGCCAGCGAGAGTCCAGCCCAGAGCCCTAACGCCCTGCCACAAGCGACAGCGACCAACGCCAACATCCGTGCCAAGGGCGTGGTCCTCGACGAAACTGGCGAGCCCGTAATTGGTGCTTCCGTCCGCATCAAAGGCACTACCCAGGGAGTGATGACCGATATTGAAGGAAATTTCGACATGCAAGTGCCCGCCGGCTCAATACTCGAGGTGAGCTACGTAGGCTACCTGCCGGTTGAGGCAAAGGCATCACCCAACATGACAATCACACTCGACCCTAACGCTACAAGCCTCGAAGAGCTCGTGGTTATGGGTTACGGCGTGCAGAAAAAGAAACTCGTCACCGGTGCCACAGTGCAAGTCAAAGGCGACGACATCAGCAAGCTCAACACTGTCGACGCCCTCGGCGCTCTCCAGAGCCAAGCCCCCGGTGTGAACATCACCCAGAGCAACGGCTTCCTCAATTCCGGATTTAACGTACAGATCCGTGGTCTCGGCACCATCGGCAACTCGTCGCCCCTCTATGTAGTCGACGGCGTGGCTGGCGGCAGCATCGATGGCCTCAACCCCAACGACATCGAGAGCATCGACGTGCTCAAGGACGCTGCTTCGGCTGCCATCTACGGTGCACGCGCTGCCAACGGCGTTATCCTCGTCACCACCAAGCGCGGTCGCGAGGGCCACTCCGAGGTTACTTACGATGGCTATGTAGGTTGGCAAAACCTCTACAAAATCCCCACTATCCTCACAGCCCAGGAATACATGGCTATCCAGGACGAAGCCCGCATTATGGACGGCCTCGACCCCTACAACTGGGCCAACTATCTGCCTACTGCCGACTACCAGGCTATTATGAACGGCACCTGGACCGGCACCAACTGGCTTAAGGAAATCCAAAACAAGGATGCTCTCATCCAAAACCATTCCGTCACATTCTCGGGGGGGGCGGCAAGGACAATTCTTATTCGTTCGGCCTCAGCTATACCGGCCAAGATGCTACTATGGGCGTCCCTGGTGCCGCTCCCCACATGGACCGCTACAACTTGCGCATCAACAACGACTACGTGGTCAAGCGCATCGGCGACATGGAATTTATCAAGGTGGGTGAGACCCTCAACTACAAATACACCAAGATCAAGGGTTCGTTTGGCACCGGCGGCATCTACTGGAACGGCGTGCACAACATGCTCGTAATGAGCCCCCTGATGCGTGCTTACAACGAAGACGGCTCATACTACGTCTACGAGGATCAATTAGCCAACGGTTACAATTGGGACACTGCCAACTCGGCTAACAAAAACCCGATTGCCTACCTCGACTATCTGATGAATCAGAACAAGAGCAACAGCCATTATCTGCAAGCCAGCGGCTATATCCAAATCCAACCCATCAAAAACCTCAAATATAAGTCACAGCTCGGATATATCTACTCAAACTCAGACTACCGCAGCTACACCCCGGTCTACAGCCTCACCTCAAACCTAATTACCACCGAGGATGCTGTTACCCAATCGCAAAGCAACAGCTGGCGCTGGACTTGGGAGAACACGCTCAACTACATCTTCGACATCAACCGCAGCCACTTTGACGTGCTCGTCGGCCAATCAGTCGAGAAATGGGGCTACGGCGGCAGCATCAGCGGCTCAAAGAAAGGCTCGAACTATTACGACTTCCAGCACGCATTCCTGAGCAACGTCACCACCACCCCCAACAGCGTAACCGCTCTCTCGGGTTCGCCAAATACTCCCGGCGCTCTCGCCTCTTTCTTCGGTCGTATCAACTACAACTACGATGAGAAATACATGGCCAGCGTGATTATGCGTGCCGACGGCAGCTCAGTCTTTGCTCGCGGCCACCGCTGGGGCTACTTCCCCTCATTCTCGGCCGGCTGGGTTATGAGCAACGAGAACTTTATGGAGAACACCCGCTCCTGGCTCGACTTCTTGAAGATCCGCGCCAGCTGGGGCCAGAACGGCAACTGCTCGATCAGCTCATTCCAGTACCTGTCGCTCATCTCTTCAAACAACGGTTACGGCGGCTATGTCTTTGGCGATTCTATGGACAATGTCAGCACGGGCTCGTATGCTTACGCTGTAATCAATCCTGACCTTAAATGGGAGACCCAGGAGCAGCTCGACCTCGGCTTTGACGCCCGATTCTTCAATGGTCGCCTCGCTGTCGAGTTTGACTACTACAACCGTACCACCAAGGACTGGCTCGTGACCGCTCCTATCCTCTCAAGCGTCGGCGCCAATGCCCCCTCGGTCAACGGCGGCAACGTAAACAACAAGGGCGTTGAGTTCGCTATGCACTGGAATGATAATGTGGGCCGCGACTTCTACTACGGCGTAAACTTCAACATCGCCCACAACAAGAATGAGGTCACCAAGATTGCCAATGCCGACGGCATCATCCACGGCAACACCAGCGTGCTCTGGGAGGGCAGCGAAGAGTGCATCCGCATCGCTGAGATAGGCCAGCCTATCGGTTATTTCTACGGCTACAAGAGTGCCGGCATCTTCCAGACACAAGAGCAGATTGACAACTACACCGGTGCCAAGCTGCTTGGCGACAAGACCGCTCCCGGCGATGTGATCTGGGTTGACGTCAACGGCGATGGCGTGATCGACGCCAACGACCGTACAAAGATTGGCGACCCCCACCCCGACTTCACCATGGGCTTCAGCTTCAACCTCGGTTGGAAATTCCTCGACCTTTCTGTCACCACCTACGGCGCTTTCGGCCAACAGATTATGAAGTGTTATCGCGACTTCAACGCCTCGCCCAACCAGAACTTCTCGTCTGAGATCTTTGAGCGTTGGCACGGAGCCGGCACCAGCAACAAGTATCCTCGCCTGTCGGTAGCATCGTCGAGCAACTGGAATCGCGTATCTGACATCTATGTCGAGGACGGCGACTACCTCAAAATCAAGAATGTCACCCTCGGTGTCGACATCAAGAAGATCTTCCCCAAGATACCCTTTACTCAATTGCGCCTCTACGGCACAGTACAAAACCTTTTCACTTTCACCAACTATTCGGGCATGGATCCTGAAATCGGATTCGGCGGCGAAGACGATGGGGCTTATGCTCAAGGCATCGACCTGGGCTACTATCCCAGCTCGCGCAACGTGCTCATTGGTCTTAACGTAAAATTCTGAAAACAACTATGAACAAACTCCTATACATATCAACTGCCATCGCTGCCGCGGCAGCCCTGACCAGCTGTGATGACTTTCTCGATACCGAGCTTCTCACGCAGAAGACCTCTGGCAATTTCCCCGCCACCGAGACCGAGGCCGACGAAGTGCTCACCGGCATCTACGCTCACCTGCTGTTTGAGGATCCCGAGACCTCATCAGCCTACTACGCAGCCCAGCTTGCCAGCGACGACTGCCTCGGCGGCAACCTGTCGTACAGCAACAACTGCGCTACCAACTTCCTGATGTACACCGGTTCGCTCAATGGCTATTCCGGCCTGTGGAGCCGCTGCTATACCCTGATCCACCGCGCCAACAGCGCCCTCGAGACCCTGCACAACGTAAAATCGTGGAGCTCTGAGACCGAAGAGAAGCGCCACTACGGCGAGGTCTACTTCCTGCGCGGCATCACCTACTACGAGTTGGCTCAAATGTTTGGCGGTGTGCCTCTGCGCTTAGAGACAAGCACCGACAACCTGCCTCGCGCCGAGGTCGATGAGGTGTACTACCAAATCGCCGAGGACCTGAAGCAAGCTATCGAGCTGCTCCCCAACAAGAATTATTTCTACGGCGATGCCATGGCTGGCCACGCCACCAAATATGCCGCCGAGGCTTACATGGCCCGCGTGTTCCTCTTCTACACCGGCCGCTACGGCAAGACCGAGCTTCCCAACGGTATCACCAAGTCACAAGTTGTCGCTTGGCTTGAGGATTGCATCAACAATTCTGGCTGCGAGCTGGTGAGCGACCAGCGCAATATCTGGGCTTATACCAACCCCGCATCACAGAACAACGAGGGCGGTTTCAGCTATGCCTACGTGGTCAACAACGGCCTGTCCTGGGAGGGCAACAGCTGCAAGGAGACCCTCTTTGCCAACAAGCACAACCTGAAATCAACCTGGACCTATACTTGGTGGACCAACACTGTGTGCCAATTCTATTCGCCCTCGGGCGACAACAATACCTCGGCCGACGGCGTGAGCTATCCCTTCGGCCAGGGCTGGGGAGCCGGCCCCGTGTGCCCGGCTATGGTCAAGGAATGGCAGGTTTGGAGCTACCAGCAGGAATTCCTCGATGGTTACACCGAGGATCCCCGTCTCACCGGTTCGGTATGGAGCTACCGCGCTTTCGACCCCAACAACAAGGGCACTGTCATCAAGGACTTCCGTCTCTGCGACGACGAGCCTGACTACACCGTCTCGACCCGCTACTATGAGCAGACTGGCTATTTCAACAAGAAATACATCAACATCCTGGCCTACAATGGCTCATCTTGCGTCAACTTTGGCCTGGTGATGTATCCTGGCATTACCTCTCAGACCTCACAATCGCTCACCTCGATCCAAGACCTGATCCACATGCGATTTGCCGATGTGCTGCTGATGCACAGCGAGCTCACCGAGACCGCCGACGGCCTCAACAAGGTGCGCGCCCGCTCTCACCTGGCTCCCGTCAGCTACTCGCTCGAGAATATCAAGAATGAGCGCCGCTTTGAGTTCGCCTTCGAATCTCTGCGCTGGTGGGATATCCTGCGCTGGTCAGGCCCAAGCCTCACCGAGGCTGGCAACCTGCTCAACAAGCAGAACGACTTCCAGCTCATCAACGCTGCCCAACTCGTAAATATGGTCAATTTTGACTATGCCGCTCGTCTGCAAAAGACCCAAGGCTACTGGCCAATCCCGCAGACCGAGATTGACCTCTCTGAGGGCCTGCTTGAGCAGAATCCCGGCTGGGATGCCTCGGCTATGTTCTCTGACTGGAATAATATGTAATCCACTCACGGTCGTGTGGTCGGCCGCTCAGCGGCCGACATTAAAAATCAAATAAATGCCAACTATCATGAAATCTAAATATTTATTTGCGGCTTGCGCCCTCGGCATGGCTCTCGCATCTTGCGACCCTATCGAGAGCAACAAATACCGCGATGATTACAATGCCGATGGCACAGCCATCTCCCAGCAAGAGCTCACCGCTGCTCTGTCGGTGACTCAGCTCCCCAATGTCGATGGAAAGGTCGAGGGCGACCAATACATCATCGTCAAGAACTCGCGCCCCGATATCGGCGGCAACTGGCACTTTGACTGCTCGGGCACCCACAACACCTACTCAACCGACAATGACACCATCGTCGTGGGCAAAAACGGCGAATACACGATCACATACATCGGTATCTCTGGCAATCAGAGGATCGAGTCGCTGCCTTTCACAGTCACTGTCACCAACGTGTTTGACACCTACGACAACCTGCTCACCAGTGCCCAAGACAAGGCTGACCTCACCGCGTCGAAAAAGTGGAAATACCTGGCCAACAGCAAGGGCAACTACATGGGGATGGGCGCCTACGGCGCTTGGAAATACTACGAGCCCACAGCCGATAACTCATGGTGGAACCAGATTGGCAGCCTTGAGACCCTCGGCGACGAGCGCATGGAATTTGTCTACAACGGCTTTGGCCTCAACGTCTACACCGAGGATGGCGCTCTTAAGCGCTCAGGCGCCTACAGCTATACCCACGATGCCCCCGACGAGGGCGTGCAGGGCGTGCTCACTACCACCACCGCCGTGATGGGTTCGGAGCATGACGACAACGGATTCCCATCCTCTGGAGCCGCCTACTGGATTCTCCAGCTCGACAACAGCACTCTGGTCCTCTATCGCAATATGGGCGATGGCATGTCTGACTGGGACGACTGCGGATGGTATGTCTACTATCAACCCGAATGATCTAATCCTATATATATTTAAGTTGTTACTAAGTGGTTTTGCGTCCCCGGCGGCGTTGATGCCGCCGGTACGCAAGTACCGCAACTCCCAACCGAGTTATATAGAATTACCTCATACCCTTCACTTTTGACTTTTGACTTGTCACTTTTGACTTTTGACTTTTGACTTTTGACTTGTCACTTTTGACTTTTGACTTCTGACTTTTGACTTATTATGGCTATAATCGCAATAGATCTCGGAGGCACCAAGATTGCCGCGGCCCTGTTTGACACAGAGGGCGAGATGCACTGTCGGCAGAATGTGCTGCTCGACGGAGCCACTGGCACCGACGTGGGCCGCAAAATCGTGGAGGTCATCCGCACCATAATGGGACAGAATCCCGGCGTAGAGATTGATGCCATTGGCATTTGCATACCAGGCATCGCCTACTCGCGCACCGGCACTGTATGGGCTCCCAACATTCCGGGCTGGGACAATTTCCCGCTCAAGCAATACATCGTCGAGGCTCTCGGCGACCCCGCTCTCAGAGTCGAGGTCGAGAGTGACCGCACCTGCTACATCCTCGGCGAGATTTGGAAAGGCGCCGCTCGCGGCTGTGACAACGCCATCTACTTGGCTGTTGGCACTGGTATCGGAGCCGGCATCGTAATCGATGGCCACGTGCTGCATGGCGCCAACGACATAGTGGGCGCTACCGGCTGGATGGCTCTGCAGCATCCCTACACTGAGGAATACATCCCCACGGGATGCTTTGAATACTACGCCTCAGGCGATGGCATTGCCACCCAGGCGCGTCGCGCTCTGCGCTGCGTGCGCAACTACACCGGCGTCTTGGCTCAAAAACCTATCGACGAGGTTACATCCTATGATGTCTTTGCCGCCTACGATGCCTGGGACCCCCTGGCAGTCAAGGTGCTTGACAAGGCTATCGAGATGTGGGGAGCAGGAGCCGCCAACCTGGTGAGTCTCTTCAACCCCGAGAAAATCATCTTTGGTGGTGGCGTATTCGGCCCAGCCAAGATGTTCATCTCGCGCATCTACGACGAGGCTTGCAAATGGGGCCAACCCATAGCGATGACCCAAGTAGAATTTTGCGCCACCGAGGTCGGCAACAACGCTGCCCTGCTCGGCGCCGCCTACACCGCCCTCAAAGCAGTGAATAGTTAACAGTTAATAGTGAATAGTGAATAGTTAATAGTGAAAAGTGAATAACGGTTGTCCGGATGGCGGCTACCGTGCTCGGCCACTGTGTGGCCGTGTCTCACGTGCTCGGCCACTCGGTGGCCGAGTGTAAAAAACAAAAATCCAATGAAAAGATACAACACCGCTTGCGTATTCACAGCCGCTTGTGCCGGCATGGGTTTCTTTGGCGTGACGATGCTCTCGCTGGGGCCAATCCTCACCGAGCTAAGCCAGATTGTCGAGGGAGCCAACTCTCTCCCAGCCACCATGTCGATCGGCATCATCATGGGCACAATCATCTTTGGGCCCATCGTTGACCGCTTGGGCTACAAATGGCTGTTGATCGCGGCCTCGCTGATGGCTCTGGCCGGGGTGCAAGGGCTGGCGCAATTCGACTCGATCGACTTGCTCCACTGCTCAATCTTCCTGCTCGGCATGGGCGGAGGCATCCTCAACGGCGAGACCAACGCATTGGTGTCGGCCATCTACAGCGATGAGCGCCGAGGCGGCCGCCTCGGGGTCCTCGGGGCTTTCTATTGCATAGGCGCCCTGCTCTGGATCAGCCTGGTGTATCTGTGCCCAGATTTCTACCTGCCGCTCAATGCTATCTCTGTGGTTATGGCCGCTTTCATTGTATTTTTCATTGCCATCCCCTTCCCCAAGGCTGAGGCAGCTACGGATCAGCAGCGTCAGCCACTGTCGGCCTCCCTCGGCCTGCTCAAGTATCCCGCTCTCCTGGCCTTTGCCTTTGCCCTCTTCTTCCAATGCGGATTCGAGGGCATCAGCGGTAACTTTACCGTAGCTTTCCTCAACTCGACCACCGACCTCGACCCGGGTCTCGTCACCCTGTCGCTCACCTGGTTCTCAATCGGCATGCTCTGCGGCCGTCTGCCCCTGGGTGCGTTTATGCGGCGATTCAACCCAATGGTCACACTGTACATGTATCTGTGCGTGGCCATGGCCGGGGTGGCTCTTCTCTTCACCTTCGACTCGCTCTCGATCATCTATCTCGCCATGGCTCTGATCGGATTTGGCGTGGGTGCGACATTCCCGGTGGTCATCAACTATCTGGCCGAGGCCTTTCCTCGCCAATCGGGCACTGCCCTGTCGATTGCCATGTTCCTGGGCCTGATGGGCCAATTCGCCTTCAACAAGGTGGCAGGCTTGGCTTTCGACGATGGCGAGTACGCCTGGTTCCCCATCATGCTGGCCGGGGCTTTAGTGGGCATCATGGCCCTAATCCCCACTGCCGTGTCGATGGTGTCTCGGCGCCAGACCTCAACCCTCTGAATAAATAATCCCTCAATAACAAATAACCAACTAAAAACCAATTTTTTAAACCATGCTAGCTAATCAATGGAAGAAAAACGCCATCGAAGTGATGGACAAAATTGAAGCCACCCAAATGGACAAAATCCGCGAGGTTGCCACCGTGATGGCCGACGCCATCCAAGCCGGTCGTTGGGTACACACCTTCGGCTGCGGTCACGCCAACCTCCCCATCGAGGAGATGTATCCTCGCATCGGCGGTTTCGTAGGGTTCCATCCTCTCTGCGAGCTCCCTCTCACCTTCTTCACTCATATCGTGGGCGAGATGGGCATCAACCAATTCCTCTTCCTCGAGCGCTGCGAGGGCTACGGCAAGACCATCATGGACAGCTGGAATTTTGATGAGCGCGACGTGCTGTGGCTCTTCTCACACACCGGCATCAACGCTGTCAACATCGATGTGGCTCTCGAGGCTAAGAAGCGCGGAATGAAGGTGATCGTGTTCGGTTCGGCCGAGCAGACCGGTGACAAGGTTCCTCGCCACTCATGCGGCAAGAATCTCTTCCAGATTGCCGACTACGTGGTCGACTCATGCTGCCCGCTGGTTGACGCATCTGTCGAGCTCAAAAACCACCAAGACAAGGTAGGCCCGCTCTCGACCATGGCCTTCATCACCACCGTGTGGATGACCATCACCACCGTGGCTGAAATCCTCGAGGAGCGCGGCGTGAAGCTATTCATCCACCCCTCGCACAACGTGCCCGGCGACACCACCGCCCACGAGCGTCTCGACGCCTGTGTTCAGGAATACCGCAAGCGCGTTGCTGGGGTCTAATCAATTCGATTCTTCTCCCATGCATTCACCTTTCGATATCACCACGGCACGCTGGGGCGATGTCAAGCAGATGCCTCGCTACGATATGGCTCTCCTGCCTTGGGGAGCCACCGAGCCTCACAATCTGCATCTGCCCTATTGCACCGATATGCTCGCTGCCCAGGCTGTCTCATTCGAGGCTGCCGAGAGGGCTGCCGAGCGCGGTGTGCAAGCCATGGTGCTACCAGGCATCCCTCTCGGATCACAAAATCCTGGACAAATCGAACTTCCCTATTGCATCCACACGACCCAAGCCACACAGATGGCGGTGCTTACCGACATCGTGGCCTCGCTGCAGCGCCAAGGCATCAATCGCCTGGTGATTATGAGCGGACATGGAGGCAACATCTTCAAGGGGATGATCCGAGATCTAATGATAAAGAATCCCGACATGACGATATGCCACTGCGAATGGTTTAACATTGTGCCTCGTGCGGGATATTTCGATGAGAAATTTGACGATCATGCAGGCGAACTCGAGACATCGGTGATGCTCCATTATTTCCCCGAGACGGTGAGGATGGAGATGGCCGGCGACGGCGCATCAACCGACTTTGCTATCGAGAGCCTCAACGCCAAGGTGGCTTGGGCACCCCGTCACTGGGCTTATGCCACTGTCGATACCGGTGTTGGCAATCCCCACTCGGCCACAGCCGAGAAGGGCAAGCGTTACATCGAGGCAGTGTTGCCCAAGATTGTCGACTTTCTGGTCGAGCTGGCTTATAAGCCATTGTACAGACGTGGCCGTGCCGGAGAGC
>JAJBUH010000261.1 GCA_020860445.1 Bacteroidales bacterium
CCCTACCTACTATACAATTAAAAATTAAAAATGAAAAATGAAAAATCCCCACTCTATTAATATTTCATTTTTCAGAATTCATTTCTCATTTTTATGTCTACTCCAGTAATCGTAATATTGACCATAGCCGCCTATTTCTTGTTGCTGATGGCAGTATCCTGGCGCGCCAGCCGCGGCAGCGACAATGCGACATTTTTCAGCGGCAACCGCAAGGCCCCCTGGCCCCTCGTGGCTCTCGCCACTATGGGAGCCGCCATTTCGGGCGTAACCTTCATCTCCGTACCGGGCATGGTAGCCACCAAGGGATTCAGCTACCTGCAGATGATCCTTGGATTTTTGGTGGGCTACTTCGTGATCGCCTTCGTGCTGATCCCAATGTTCTACCGCAAGAATCTAATCTCAATCTATGGCTACCTGGGCGAGCGCTTCGGCTCAGCCACCTATAAGTCGGGTGCTTGGATATTCTTCATCTCCAAGATGTTGGGAGCGGCAGTGCGCTTCTTTGTGGTATGCGCCGTGCTGCAGCTGCTGGTCTTTGGGCCGTTGCATATCCCGTTTGAGTTTAACGTAATCGTCACCATCGCCCTCATCTGGCTCTACACCCTGCAGGGCGGCGTCAAGACCGTGCTGTGGACCGACTCGATCAAGAGTTTCTGCCTGGTCAGTTCGGTGATTCTGTGCATCTACTTCGTGGCTCGCAACCTTGGTTTCTCGGCTGGCGAGACCATGACGGCAATTTCTTCGCATCCCACTTGCCACCTGTTCTACTTCGACGACCCATCGTCGAGCCTGTATTTCTGGAAGCAATTCATCGCCGGCGTGTTCTTGGCGATAGCCATGACTGGCCTCGACCAGGACATGATGCAGCGCAGCCTCGCTTGCGACAGCACTCGCAACTCGCAGAAAAACATGATCGTAGGCGGCGTGGTGCAGATTTTCGTAATCGCCCTGTTCTTGCTGCTCGGCACCCTGCTGATGATATTTCTCGAGCGCAATGGCATCGAGACTCCGGCTAAGACCGACGATATCTTCGGCTTGGTTGCCACCCACCCATCGATGCCGGTACTGGTGAGCGTGCTGTTTGTGTTGGGCTTGGTTGCCGCCGCTTATGCCGCCGCCGGTTCGGCCCTCACCTCGCTGACAACCTCGTTTACAGTCGATGTGCTGGGCGCGCATCGCACCTCGACCGAGGAGAGGCTGACCCGCATCCGCAAGATGGTGCACGTGGGCATGTCGGTGCTGATGGGAGGGGTGATCATCGTCTTCTACTACATCAGCGAACAAGACGCCATCTCGGCTGTCTATACCTTGGCATCGTACACCTACGGCCCCATCCTGGGCCTCTTCGCCTTTGGCATGATGTGCAAGCGCCCCGTGCGCGACAAGCTGGTGCCAGTGGTGTGCATACTCGCTCCGGTGCTGAGCTGGTGCACCCAGTGGGCACTGCTCCGCTACTGCGATTACCACACCGGATTTGAACTTTTGCTGTTCAACGCGTTCTATACTATGGCTGGCCTCTACATCCTCAAGGGTGAGAGCCAACCAGCCACAACCCCTGAGACCGACTCGCAGACCCAGCTGCTGCGCAGTCAAGCCTAACCCCACCACCCTCTAATAGATGACTAATCAGCATTTTGGCCGCTACGTGTGGCTCGTCGACACTCTCAAGCGCCATGGGCGCCTCACACTCAAGGAAATCAATGAGAAATGGGTGCTTTCGCCCCTCAGCAACAACGAGGGGCCGATTCCCCGGCGCACATTCTACAACTACCGCAACGCCATCTCTGAGATGTTTCACATCGATATCGAGTGCGACCCAGCCACCAACGAATATTACATAGCCCAGGAGGACGAGCACCTCGAGAGCCTGACCAACTGGCTGTTCAACTCTACCGCCACGAGCGAGCTGATCACCTCGGCTCGCGACGTGGCCGGACGAGTGTTTATCGATGATGTGCCGTCGGCGCGCGAGCATCTGGCGGTAATCCTTGAGGGCCTCAAGGACAATAGCGTGGTGCGCTTTGATTATCATCCATATACCCGCAGCCTGCCCACCACGGGAATACTGCTTGAGCCGTATTTCACCAAGATTTTCAAGCAGCGCTGGTATGTGATAGGGCGCAATGTCAAGGAGGACAAGATCAAGACCTACGCGCTCGACCGCATGCGCGGCGCCCAGCTGATGCCCGAGCATTTCCAACTGCCCGAGGATTTCGACCCCAAGGAATATTTCCACTATGCCTTTGGCATCGTGGTGGATAAGAGCGAACCGCGCGACATCGAGATTCGCACCGAGCCCATGCAAGCCAAGTATTGGAGGGCCCTGCCGCTGCACCCCTCGCAGCAAGAGATGGTGCAAGACGGCTACTCGGTGTTTCATTTCCGCATGCGCGTCACCCAGGATCTGGTGACCGAACTGCTATCCTTAGGTTCCAAAATCGAGGTGCTAAAGCCCCGCGAGCTCCGCGCCATCATGCGCGACCAACTGCGCCAAGCCCTCAATCGCTACGACAAATAGGCACTGTTTGTCGAATCTTTATCCCATATCATAGATTAATTTTCCACAATGAGGTTTTTTTGTGGCCTAATAACCCATATAATATGTTATAACTATTTTTAGCATTAAATTATTTACATTTTTTAGGAATCGGTTAAAATTTTTTGTAATTTTGTATTCGATAGGTGAAAGTAACCAAAATCTATCAGAGCCAAGAGAGGCTTTTTTCCTATACGAAACCAAAATTAACTAAAAATCTTTTAACCAAAAGCCATGATCAGGTAACTACTCAGCGATTCTAAGGAAACTCAATGATTCCTTACATCCTACATGG
>JAJBUH010000045.1 GCA_020860445.1 Bacteroidales bacterium
CGCCGTGATCTTTGGCTAAGCCTCAGCCACGGACTTTTGCGCATGAGCCGTTTTTTTTTGGTTATAGATGTTTTGGATTCAGAAATCTGATTTCTGAAGAATGTTTTAGTGGGTGAGATATAGCTCTCCAGTAGCTACCCAGCTGTCATGTTCTATGACTACGGTGTAAGTGCCAGCGGGGAGGCAAGAGAGGTCGAAGGAGGTTGGCACGGTTGAGGAGTAGTCGACCATCAAGTCAGATTGGTTGTAGATGGCCACAGAGGCATCGATATCGCCATTGGCGACAATCACGAGAGAGTTGGCGTCATCGTAATAATAGGCTTCGAGGTCGATTGACATCGGCATACGGTGACGCCCTTGTGGTGTGCCTGAACCTCTTATCGAAAGTTCGATGATTGTGGGAGTCGACCCCTCGTCAGCGAGGGGTGAAAGAGTAAATCCAAAAAGGATTGTCAGCAGTAGGATTATACGTGTCATAAGGCTTTATGGTTTTAATTTTACATTGCAAAGTTACGGCCATAGAATCTAATGACAAAGAGCGAAATCTAATCCAACCTAAAATTTAACATTTGCAACTGTTTAATTGACAACAACTTGAAAAATTAATGTTTTACAAAATCTAATTTCAAGACACTGGGTCTAAAATTACAGAAATGGTTAAATTCTGTTAACGTTTTTCTGGTTCAAGAAGCACGGGCTGCTTCATTGAGGCCTCGCTAAAGAGGGAGCGGACATAAGCGATAAGATTGGCATTTCGAGTATCGAGTCCAAGTTTCCTGCGAATTTCACTGCTTGTGTTATACTGCGAGGTAATTTTGAGGTATTTTCCAATCTCGGCTCCGTTAAGGCCAAGTGCAAGAAGGCAAAGATAGTTGATTTCTTCACGATTGAGACCCTTAGCTTTGAGCGTAGCAATGAATTTGGAATGGGTAACAGTGAAGGATAAACGTAGATGGTCCATCAGTTTCTCCTTATCCTTGACAAGGGTATTAGTCCATTCTCCATAGCTCGTCCATGGATCTGAGTTTCCTCGAATCAGTTCCAGAAGGACCTTGTTGAACTGTTCCTCGCTCTCAGAAAGGCCCTCAGCACAGGCTGCTTGTTGCTTCTTTTCCTCTTCAAGGACAACATCCCTGGCGAATTTTTCCTCCTCGAGCCTCTCCAAATCTTTGGAAAGGTTTGTCGTAAGTTCATTTGCCGCCGAATTTTTCATAGAAAGGTGAGCTACAGTAGCGGTTAGAGCTTGGTTGGCGCAACTGAGGGCTTTCTTTTCCTTAATGTCGATTTCGTGGCGCTGATAAAATATTTTACCAGTGAGGACAGCGATGACGCTCAGGAACAAGCCCCATAATAAAATATTATTCTTCTTGGTACTTTCCCGTAGAATCTGCATTTCAAGGTTGTGCCTATCCTCAGAAGAAGCTAGATCGTTGCGGAAATGCACCAGATTGATTGAATCTGATTGAGCGGTGTGTGCCTTATAGAGTCGGAGAGCGTTTTCGTAGTCGCCTAAGACCTCATAAGCCATTGTCAATAGCCCAAGGCGCTTCATCGAAGAGGCCAATTCGGGGATATCGTTTGCGGCTTGTAGCCAAACAAGGGCCTTTTCTGGCTCTCCAATCTTCAAGTAGCCGTGGGCGATGTCCAATGGGGCATCCCCGTCGAATGCTTGAGCATCGATGCACAATTGGATGATTTTGCGGATTTCAGGCTCAGAGTCGTAGCCGACTGAATAGTAGAGCTGCAAAGGAAGCACTTCAAGAATGGGCTTGCCCTGAGCCAACTCTTCTTGGCAAATCAACTGCAACTGCTCCTTGGCATCTCTTTGTGCGTCGAGTTGCATCAGGCAGGAAAATATCCTCTTTTGGCAATCTAACTCCAAATCTGGTTTATGCCCTCCATAATATTTATGAGCTATTTGATAGTGAAGGATCGCTTTATCGTATTTATATAAGGAATAATTCAAAGCCCCGATTCCCACGTGGAGCCTTGCCAATGTCGTTGAATCGGAAGCCGAGGCTAATTCCAAGCCGTCAAGATAGCACCTCATGGCGCTGTCGGTGTTCTGGGCATTCCAGTGAATGGTGCCTTGGTAATAGTATGTGCGCATTCGGTCGGTAGGAGTGCCTTTTCCCCTATCGATGTAATAGTCGATAGCGGGCTGTAGGACATCCATGGTGGTGAGGTCGATGTAGTTCTTGTCGAGGACCATTGACTTGAGCAGGGCGTAACGGGCTCGCCGCTCGGCATTAGTTAATTGGAGGGTGTCTATGCCATTGATTATCGCCAATGCGGAATCTGGATGCTCCTCGATTATTGTATTCACGTGGGCGAGTGCGACATCTGCCTCATTAGTACTACTGCAGCAGCAAAGCGCAAATGTGGCTGCAAGCAAGAGAATTAAGCTCTCGATGAAGAATCGTGGTTTCATTAGGGTTTGATAGGTGGAAAACATGCCACAAAGTTACAAACAATTTTCCAATTGACAAAGTATTTATCTTTACCCTTTCATCATATCATAGAAAAATGTAACAAAATGACTCGGAACCTGAAATTATCTCGATAAAAAAGTGAGATAATTTCAGGTTTCGCGCACGATTTCCCGATAGAGCCTTATTTGTCAGGAAAAATTCTTGACGTAGCCAAAAGGAATCTGCAAAGGTCTTTGGCCTTTACCGATTTTCCTATTTAAACTAGTATTTCCAAATTTTGATAATGAATTCAAATTTGGAAATTTGTCTTTTCCTGAAAAAAGTTGACTCATAAAGAAGTCAACAATGAAAGGAAAA
>JAJBUH010000143.1 GCA_020860445.1 Bacteroidales bacterium
TAGTAATAGTGTGAGAGACAATTTTGGATTATGAATTGCTGGGTGTGGATTGCGATTTGTGTGGTGTGCATTGCTGCGGCGGTGTGGATGTGGCTGCGGTTCAGGCGGCTGAGAAGCAATGTCGGCTACATGCTTGATGCTGTCGAGGCTGGCGATTTCGCATTTCGATACTCGACTGGCGGAGGCAATCGCGAACTCAACCAGCTAATCTCGCTGCTCGAGCGCATCACTGATTCCAACCGCCAAAAAGAGCAATACTTTGAGCTGATCCTCAATTCTGTCGAGACCGGCATCGTGGTGGTGCGCGCCGACGGCGCGGTAACAATGTCAAACGCCCGTGGTCGCCGGCTGCTCCATTGTCCTGCCCTATCCCACATCGCCCAACTTGACCGGGTAAACCCGAGCTTGAAAGCGTATTTCCAATCCTCAGATCCCGAGGCTACGGTTTCGCTAACAACCCAGGATGGCTCAATCAACCTGTCGGTGGGCTGCGCCGAGATGTCGCTCCACGGAGCCCCCACGCGCATCTACTCGCTCATCGATATCAGCAAGCCCCTACAGCGCAAAGAGATAGAATCTTGGGAACGTCTCACCCGCGTGCTCGCCCACGAGATTATGAACTCGATGACCCCAATCGTGTCGCTCTCCGACTCTCTGGCTTCTGACCCCGAGGCTACACCGGCGCAATTGCGCCAAGGGTTGGCCACCATCAGCGATACGGGCCGCTCGCTTATGGATTTTGTCAAGAATTACCGCTCTTATGCCAATGTGCCTACGCCCCAGCCTACGCTCTTCTACGCCAAGCCATTCGCTGAGAGATTGGCGCAGATAGCGCACCATCAATACCCCGAGGCACGGGTTGACATTTCTATCGTGGTCGAGCCAGCCGACCTGATTATCTATGCCGACGAGGCATTGATATCGCAAGCCGTATCCAATCTGCTGAAAAATGCCGTTGAGGCCTGTGGGCTCAACCCAGGCAAGACTGGCAAGATCACACTCAAAGCCACGGTTGGCGCCGACGAGGCTGTCAGAATCACAGTGGCCAACGATGGGCCGCTGATTGCGCCCGAGGAGGCCGAACAAATCTTTCTGCCATTCTTCACCACTCGCGCTGGCGGCAGCGGCATAGGCTTGGCGCTCGCTCGCCGCATAGCCCAACTCAGCGGCGGCTCACTCACGCTGCGCACTCGCCCAATGACACAATTTACACTGACTTTGCCATAATTTTGTCATAAATATTTAACAAGCAGCAGACTAAACATTAGCCCCCACCCTGAGGTTTATATTTTGGATATTAATGATGATCGTATGAAAAATATTTTACTCGGGGTTATGGCCATTGCGCTGCTCAGCAGCTGCGGCCACAGAGAAGAAAAAGTGGCTGATTATGACAGCGATGACGGAGCATCGGTACTGACCAATGGCTATGCCCTCGATTTCGAGGCCAATCCCATGGCATTTGAACTTCCGGCTAAGGACAAAAACAAAATACTGGCCACTGCGGCCGACAGCATTGCGCCCAGCGTAGCCGACAGCGTGGGCAAGGAACCCTGCGGCACTTCGCGTTGGGTCGACCGCGCCGCGCTCGCCGTAGATGCCCGCTATGGCATTCCTAATAAGAAGAAACTCACCGGCAGCAATCTCGACCATCAGGCCATGGCCAATGTCGAGTACAACTCGCTGCAATTAATCAACTATCTGATGCTCAATCAGCTAAAGGGCACAAACAAATACGACCTGCTGGCCCAAGAGGGCCAACTGGTCGATTCGCTCATTGCGGCTCAGAATGTGTTTCTGCGTTCGCATTTCCAATATGAGTGCGCCGAGACTGATAGCAACAGTTGGCGCCTATTCCACAATCAAGAGATGGAATGGCAAAGCCTGTACCAAGCGGTGCTGATGGCGGTCAATTCCCCGCAAGAGGTGGCTACATATCCGCGCGTCACCGAGCAGCAGATCGACAGCGAGTATGACCGTTTGGCCAATTCGCTGAGTGAGAACAAGGATTCGTGCTACAACGTATCTGCCAATCGCGAAGCCCTGAGCCATGCCAAGACGGCCTGGGACCAGCTCAACAGCCACCACGCCATGCTCAAGAGCACATTGCCCGATTCGACATTTCATGGCCTATTCGACATGCTGCGATTCAAGCAGTATGTGCGCCTAAAAAATTCGTTCCAGCAATACGCCTCTGACAATCTCGACCTCAGCACAAAACTCATCAAAGAGGACGGACTATTGAAATGAATAGTGAATAGTGAATAGTGAATAGTGAATAGTTAATAGTGAATAGTGAATAGTGAATAGTTAATAGTTAATAGTTAATAGTGAATAGTGAATAGTTAGCCATCCGGATGGCCCGTTATTCACTATTCACTATTACTTATTCACTATTAACTATTACTTATTCACTATTCACTATTACTTATTCACTATTTTTACATGGGTGGTAGTCGGCGGGTGAAGGCGGTGCCATGGCCGGTGAGGGAGGAGAGGGCCTCGGCGGCTTTGAGGGTCCATTTGGGGGCGGCTGAGGGCCAGGCGATGCTAAGCCAGTCGGCCAGCACGCGGCACAACACATATTCATGCAATTCTATGGGCCATGGCTCGGGCAGCGGACCGATTATCGCTTGCGCCTCGGCGCAGGCGAGGGCTATCATCGCCTCTACGCGGTCGATGTTGCCGGGTTCGCATATGTCCATCACGGTATGCCGCGCATGCTGCTCGGCCTCGGGCATCAGATGGCCCTCAATCCAGGCGCAATTGCGCAAGTCATACATCAGGCGTTCACGATCCATAAGTGGGGCGTGTTGGACGTTTGCGTTTGTACAGAGCGCGACGCGCAGTGTCGAGCGCTGACTGCGCCAGGGATTTGTATTCAGCGGCATCGGTCTTGTTGGTGATGGTGAACCAGTCAGCAATCGCCTCGTTGACCAGATACTGATGGAATGCGGCTCCGACTGTCTCGGCAGTGGCTGGATTGTAATTGGCCGGCATGGTCAGAGGGATCGTGACAGCGGTATCGCCATCAATATGCGACTCGATCAGATTGTCGGCAGTGGTCGATTCGCTGCTGAGATACTCGGCGAAGGCAGTCCTCAGGGTCGCGAGGGCGTTGCTGAGGCTGCGATGCACCTGATAGGCATTTTCGGCATCGTCGCTGGTCTGCATATTCGAGGCGGCGACAAATCTGGAGGCGTCCTCGCCTTCGCGAGAGCGCCCAGTGAGATAGGTCTTATTTTGGATATCAAAGACCAATTCTTTGGTTTGCAGGGTGATGGTCATAAGTGGTAGTAATGAGTAATAAGTAATGAGTAATAAGCAAAGAGGGGACGGGGCCACTCAGAGGCCCCGAACAGTAGCCGCCATAACGGACAAGCGCCTAATATACGGGACGCGAAGGGGCTTTTTTGGCGAGGGAATTACGCTGCAATTGCCCGAGCAGGGTGGCGGCTGTGGCGGCAAAGTCGGGGACTTGTTCGCGATTGGAGACAGCAAACCATCGAGTGGTTATGGCAGCGGTGAAATAGTCAAAGAGGGCGCTCTGCATTGTCGAGACAAGCATCTCGTCAAACGATGCCGAGACCTCGAGCACCACCTGATAGAGGGTGCCGATAGTCGACTGATGTGAGATGCTCTTGCGCAGGGCTTGTGAGAATTGCGAGGCTGCTTCGTCCCAAAATCGGGCAAGCATTTCGCGGTCGGCCTGAGTGGTGGCGATGCGGGCAAAGGCGCCGGGATCGGCATCCATCTTGGCTCCGGTATATGCGGCGTGCATATCCACGGCCGCATACACGGCTGTCTGTGAAATCGAAAGTGTAATCTGCATAGTGATAAATTTTAACGTAAGCACGTAAGCTATACGTAAGCACAAACTGTGTGCATAAAAATTTTAATCATCTTAGGTGTGCTTACGTATAGCTTAC
Source organism: Bacteroidales bacterium (assembly GCA_020860445.1). Classification (GTDB taxonomy): domain Bacteria; phylum Bacteroidota; class Bacteroidia; order Bacteroidales; family Muribaculaceae; genus CAG-873. Next base: position 3,930 of record JAJBUH010000143.1, read on the forward strand.
GTACTTACGTTATTATAAATGTATAATTTGGTTGCGGTTAGGGGCTGAGGGGCGGTGAGAGATGTGGAGCCAAGTGTAGCGGTGCTCGTCGATGAGCTGGTCAAAGGGGAGGCCGAGCGAGAGAACGAGGTTGAAGAGGCGGCGATTCGCCTCTTTGCTGCCAGCGGTGATGTCGGCGGCTTGGCCCAACAGATGCTGCGAGGCCTTGGCTCCCCCCCCCCACGGCGGCATTGAGCCGCGGGCAGCGGTAGCCGCTGTTGACCAGCAGGGGTTCGCCCCAAGCCTCGCGCAGCGGGTCGAGCACATTGTCGATAAGAGCGGTCATGCACTCGCGGGCCTCGGCTGGGGCCTTGTTGTCAATGCCCATGCGGGCAGCAGTGGAGCTGCGCTCCAGCTCCTCGATAGTGAAATGAGTCATATTAAGGATAAAGTATAAGTGATAAGGGATAATGTGGGCTGACGCAGGTTAGTGTCTGTGGCGATAACGGTAATCGATGCCGAAGAGGGCACCGGCAAATGTGAGAATCTCGCCAAAGGCGACAAGGACCGAACTGTGGATCTCGCCCTCGGGAGGCACAACAAAAGCGGCGATGAGCAGGGCGCAGCCCATGGCCACAAGGGCCACGGCACAGCGCAACTGCATACGTGATGAATGAGAGGGAGAGGCTGTAGTCATCTGTTTAATGTGTGAAAAATCTGTGGTTACTCCTCAACGCGGAGGCGCACGATGCGCCCCGACTTGAAGTATTTGCTGCCCTCGATGACGTATTGCACAAATCGGCTCGAGGTCGAGAACTCGGCGGGAGTGATGCCATATTTGGTCATGGCTCCTCCGTTGAAATGAATCCGGACGGTAGCCCGTCCGGCTGGGAGGGTCAGATCCCAATCAATCAGCCCCGCCACACCGTAGGTTACGAGCATAATGTAAAATGAAAAATGAAAAATGAAAAATGAAAAATGAAAAATGGGCTGACGCTATGACTCGCGCCTAAAGCGCGAGGAACAGTGGCGCCATAATACGCCCATAAAAACTATTTATCTGCCGCGGTAGCGGCCTTATCTGCGCCGTAGGCGCCTTATCGGCGCGATAGCGGCCTTATCTGCGCCGTAGGCGCCTTATCGGCGCGATAGCGCCCTTATCAATAAGCGCTATGCGCTTATCTCTTCAGAGTATTCGCTCCAGCCGTCTTTGGCTGAGACATATTGCCACATCGAGCCGGCCACGGCGTCATCGTCGATAGAGGGACAATCCATAGTGAGCAGATATACCTGCCCGGCTACCAGGTCATCGCCAGTGGGAGCATCCGAGCTCTCCCAGATTACATAGTTGACGCTTGAGGCATTCGAGGCTGCGCCTTCGCCCTCGATCCACAGGTGGCATGCGCCCTTGAGCGCCAGGCCGTCCCATACCACCATGCCTCGACGAGTTGCCTCCTCGCCATCGACACGGTCGCTGAATTCGTGCTGCGCCGAGTAGGTGTAATGCACAAGACGGTCATCGCCGAGCAGGGCTCCGCTATTGCTCCAGCCGAGGGTGTCGAGAGTGGGTTCGCGCTTGATGTCGATGTCGCCAAACACGGTGTGGATTCTGGTCACAGCCCACCCGATGGCATTGTGGGTTGCGAGAATCTGGATTTCGGGATGCTTCGAGAAGTCGATGCACTGGATCTGCTCAAGCAGATTCTTGCCAGCCAGCAGGGTGGCATTCTTAGGCACGTCCTCGCCGGTGTAGAACATCTTGGCCATGGCGATGAGTTTCTCGATAGTCCAAGTGCCGGAGTGGTGCAATTCGCGCTTGAACTGCCAACGCAGTCCCTCGGTGAAATACACCAGTTGTTCGCCAAGGCGAGGCACATTCACAGCGAGTTTGCCCTTGCGCCCAGCCCAGAGGGTGCGGTTGCCGGCGCGCTTGAAGTTGAGGATGGCTTGTTCGGCGATGATGCTCTGCGAGAAGGGGATATGCTTGCGCTGAGCCTCGAAGTAGTCGCTTACAATCTGGTTCATGCCGCGCTTTTGCAGATAGATGGTCTCGGGCTGCGGCACGATCAGGTCGGGGTCGACCTCTTTTTGGGTCTCGTACATGGCGTTGGCGAGCATCTTCACTTTTGCGCCCTTAGGGATGAATGGAGTGGTGCAATAGAGGTCGGTGCGGGCATTCTTGGGTCCGTTGATGGCGCGCACCACGGGATTGTTGGTGGTTGAGTCGCGGCCAGTGACAAAGAGCATGAGGTCGCGGCCGGGGGTGCGGGTCGAACCATCGTCGGCATAGCCGTCGACACCAGTCACCAGCAGGGTGTGGTAATCGCGAGGCAGATTCTGGTCGCGGCTCTCGAGAGGCAGGATGAATTGCATGTTCGAGGCCTTAGCTACCACTGCCGAGGTGGTGAGGGTCGAGCGTTGCTCATCGATCATGAAATGCTCAACCTCGGGGCTGTTGACCTTGACTTTGCGCGAGCGCAGCATGAGCGACATCAGGGCGGTGTCCTCGCTCTGGAAGCTGAAGAGCTGTTCGTCGATGTCGGGTTCGACCATGGCTCCGGGGGCTATGCCGCCGGTTGCGCTGGCGAGGGTTGACACGGTCGAGGGAGCGCCGGGAGCCTGGGTGGCGTAATCGGCGGTGCCGGTGGTGGGCTCGATTGAGCCCGGAGTGGTGAGATTTACGGTTTCAGTCATGAAAGTGAAAAATTAGAAATGAAAAATGAAAAATGATTTTGAGGGGACGGGGCCACACAGAGGCCCCGAACAGTAGCCGCCATAACGGACAAGCTATTGCGCATAGCGCATATTGGCGTAGCCATATTGCGGCATAGCCGCTATTGCGCTTTGGCGCTTACGCGCCATGGGCGAGGGCAAAAATTGAGTGGGGATTGGCGGCTATGTAGGCATCGGCGCCGCTCAGGTGGGGCAAGCCGTCGGTGGGCTCGGGGACGAGCAGGGTCTCTTGGATCTGGGCGTTGCGGCCACGCACCTCGGCTGCAGCCACGTTGGCATCGTAGTGGGTGGCGCGCCAAGCGGCGCGTAGGCTGTCGGCTGAGTATATGCCGAGCTCGGCATCGAGGGCCATCTTGTCGATCAGCGCCACGGCATCGTCAATATCGGCGGCATCGAGGCCCGAATTGGCTGCCTCGGCCAGTGATTCGGCGCGTCGGCCATCACGGGCCTTGCGCTTTTCGATTTCAGCCTCTTCGGCCTCGAGCAGACGGGCATATTCGGCATAGTCATCGATGATGAGGCCGAATATCTCCTCGTCGGTCTCAAGCTCGGCCCCGGGGTGGCCAGCTTGCAATAGGCGCATCAGCGCCTCACGATTGGTGGTATCCATATAAGTATTATGTATGGGTGATTAGTGCTTAAGTGTTGAATACGCTGCAAAGTTACTGCCCATTTTACGCCAGCCATCGTTATTTTCATTCTCTTGAGTGATGGGGTATGAATCTTAGGCATCATAGGATTCCTATAATTCTTAGGATTCCTATGATCCCTAGGAGTCCTAATCGCTATCAGTGATGAAAATATAGATATCAAGATTCCTATTCCAATTATCTTTGCACAAAAATTTATCACCCATCTCTGTGCTTACGTAAATCTTATGTGCTTACGCTTAAATCCCCTATTACTATGGTATTGAATTATGAGGCTCTGCGCCAAGCGCAGGCGTGTTATGCCGCGCTCGAGCGATTTCGGCGCGACCGCGAGCGCAACAAGCGCTACAACTATGGCGACCAGTGGAGCGACATCATCCAGGTGGATGGCCGCTCGGTCACCGAAGAAGAATATATTAAGGAACAAGGCTCAGTGCCGCTCAAAAACAATCTGATCCGTCGCCTGGTGCGCAATGTGATCGGCGTGTTTTCCTCACAAGGCGCCCACCCGGTATGCGAGGCTGTCAACGCCCCTGACAGCGCAGCGGCCGAGAGTGCCACCCTCGCCCTCGAGCGCAATGCCCAACTCAATCGCCTCGAGGCCCTGTATGTGCGCACACTCGAGGAATTCCTAATCGGTGGCCTAATCGTCCACAAGAAATGGTACGGCCACCGCCAATGTGCCCAGTGTGGCGGCGCCGCCCCCGGCGCCATGCAGTGTGGCAGCGCCGCCCCCGGCGCCATGCAGTGTGGCAGCGCCGCCCCCGGCGCTATGCATTCTTCCCTCCCTTGCACCGACTATGTCCATCCCCACAATTTCTTCATCGATGCCAACATGCGCGACTTTCGCGCCTGGGACTGCCGATGCATCGGCGAGGTGCACGATGTTGACTTCCCTACCCTCTGCGCCCAGTTTGCTCATTCAGCTGCTGACTGCCAGCAGCTTGCCGCCATCTATGGTCGCACCCTTGGTTCTGATACTGGGCCAGATGCCTTTGAGGATTTTGGGTATGGGTCCGACTTCTCTTCGGGTTTACTCACACCCCGCAATCCGGGGATGTGTCGCGTGATAGAATTGTGGCGCAAGGAGTATATGCAGCTATATCGCTGCCACGACCCGCTCACGGGCCGAGTGTTTCGCATCCGCGCCGCCGACTATCCCAAGATGGTCGAGGCTGTCAATGCCCAGCGCAGCCACTCGCTCATCTCAGCCCAATGGTTGATGCAGGAGCGTTGGCGATACTATTTTCTCGCTCCCACTGGCCATGTGCTGGCGCAAGGTGAATCGCCTTACGCCCACGGTGCCCACCCTTATGTGGTCAAGGCTTATCCGCTGATTGATGGCGAAATCCATGCCTTTGTTGGCGATGTGATTGATCAGCAGCGTTATACCAATCGACTGATTACCATGTATGATTGGATAGTGCGCTCATCGGCCAAGGGTGTGCTGCTTGTGCCAGAGGACTGCGTGCCGCGTGGAGTGAATCCTCGAGATTTCGCTGATGCGTGGAGCCGTTTCAACGGCGTGCTGGTCTACAAGCCGTCGGCCCGAGGCGATGCTCCGCGCCAAGTGTCGGGCAATGCTGCCAATGTGGGCATTACCGAATTGCTCAACCTGCAGCTCAAATTTTTTGAGGAGATTTCAGGCGTCAACGGCGCTCTCGAGGGTAGACTAGCCAACTCAGCGATGAGTGCCGAGCTATTCGACCAACAAACCCAAAATGCCACTATGGCCCTACTCGATTTGCTCAACACCTTCTATGAATTCATGCGCGATGCTGCTCAAAAAGACCTATCCCTCCTGCAGCAATACGGCCACCTCCCCACCACTCCCCTCTCCATCAAAATTGAGAAACGTAAGCGAGAAAACGTAAGCACAATGTTATGATTTACCAGATTGATGAGATTGCGCACGATGTGCGCGTGGCGCTGGGCCTGAATGGCTGGGCGCCAAAGCCAGTGTTTGCCGACAGCCAACAGCTCAGAATCGAGGAACAGGTGCGGCTATTTGCCCCTGAGGCCGCAGCCACTGTGCTTGCCGAGGCGCCAATCGAAAAGCTTGGCCCCGGTCTGCCATTTGCCGACAGCATAGCCTGGGCCAAGGATGACCTATGGGGCTGGACCCTGGTGCCAGCCGATTTCTTGCGACTTATCGCTTTTCAGATGGATGACTGGGCCATCCCGGTGACTGAGCCGATCCTCAGCCACGACCCTCAGTATCTAAAACAAAAAAGCCCAATCTCCGGGGTACGTGGCACCCCCTATCGGCCAGTATGCGCCATTGTGCCTCGCGCCGAGGGCCTCGCCTTGGAGTTTTATTCATGCCTCAGCCAAGACGCCCAGCCCATCCGCGCCCTCTACACCCCTCGCCCCGCCTGGGATCCCAATCTGTCAATAGAGATGCCCCAGCATCTCTATCCCCAAATAATAAGCTGCTGCGCGTCATTATGCGCCCAAGCGCAATAGCGGCTATGCCGCGATAAGCCGCTGCGCGGCGATATGCGCTATCGCGCAGTATGCGGCTATGCCGCAATATGGCTGCGCCAATGTGCCCTAATGGGCAATAGCGGCTATGCCGCTATCTCGTGTCCGTTATGGCGGCTACTGTTGCGGGCCTCTGTGTGGCCCGCTGTAATTTCTTCCCCAAATACCCCACATTATGTACCTGCATGACATCCCTGGCGATGCGGCCATATTGCGCCACCTCGCCATCGGCGGCAACGCCGCCATCTCCGGCTCAGCCACAATCGCCCGCAATCTCAAAATCGAGGGCTGGCTCGATGCCAAAAACATCAAAGGCCCCTGCAAGGGCCTGTTCCGCACCGCCCAAGACCTGACCGCGGCCCATCCCTACCCGCTGCCCGGTTGGTGGGCTCTGGTCGGCGAGGGCCTCCCCGCCGAAATATACACCGTGGATTGCCAGCAGTGGGCAGCCACTGGCCAGAGCTGGGATTTCTCAACCCTCGACCTCGCCTACTATGACGGCCAGATCGAGGAGATGCACGATGCCATCAGCCGCGTCGAGAGTCTATTCGCCCCCTACATCGTCAACGATGGCGAAGTCACCATCGTCACTACCACCGAGACTGTGACTCGCGAGGTCGAGGTTGACAACACCGACGATGTGATTGTCACCCCCGGCACCACCAACCTGCTCGACCCCGACGAGTATCTCTACGGCTACTACATCACCAGCGGCAAAATCGCCACCAACGACAACGGCATTATGTCAAACAAAATCTATTTCGAGCCAGGAGCTACCTACACCATCGAAAATGTGGCCTTTTATTCCGGCAAGGTCTTCATTGCATTTTACGATGCGTCAGACAATTACATTGGACGCGTGGGCTTTGAACCGACAACTACCGTCAATCAAGGCACCAACTCGTCGGGGACTGCTTATTATGGTTGGGCAGTCCTCACCACTATGGTTTGCCCAGACACGGTCGAGGGCCTGGCTTTCAGTTATGCCCGCATCGTGCTGCAAGCGCAAGGGAGCACCTCGGCGACATCTATCACCCAAGTAGACCTGACCCAGGCCCGAGTGTATGCCGGCACCGAGTGGGTAGAACCCACCTACGGGTCATCAGGTGGTACCCACACCGAGACTGTCACCGAGACCGTAACCCATACCCAGGAGGTGCGAGGCGAACGCCTCGACCTGTCGGGCGTGTGCCGCTGCTCTGAGAGCAACGGCTCAACCGAGGATGACACCATCGAGCCCGCTCTGCGCATCCTCTCGATTGGCAATTCTTATTCGCGCGACTCGCTCGCCTATATGCCCTATATAATAGAGGAGATGGCTGGCATCCGTGTCGAGGTGGGCATCCTGTATGTGGGCAATTGCACCATCGATTCGCATCTCTACAATGCGCGCAATGCCAATGGCAGCTATGTCTACGACCATTGCCTCGGCGACGGTTCGGCTTGGGTGCAACGCAGCGGTTGCTCGATCCCGACTGTCATGGCCAAGGAGCCATGGGATGTTGTGCTGCTGCAGCAAGCGTCGACCTCGGCATACAATGCCAATACCTATGCCAATCTCAACGAACTGATCGACTTGCTGTGCGGGATGACAACCAAGCCGGTCAAGTTTGGATGGCTGCTCACTCAGGCGCGACCGTCGACGCTGAGCGACGAGGCGATCGCTGACAATTTCTTGGCAGCGGCCGAGATTGCCAAGTCGCTGCTTGAGACTTCGCTTATCGACTTTGTGGTGCCGGTTGGCACGGCCATACAGAATGCGCGAGCTACCGAGCTCGCCGACCTCGGCGATGGCGGCAATCTGGTGGCCAGCGATATGGTGCATCTGCAGGAGGGACTGCCTTGCATGCTCGCCGCCTACGCCTCAGCGCTGTCGGTGGCCGACCTGTGCGGTCGCCCTTACGCCTCGGTGATTGGCCATACGGCCCGAGCCACCGCCTCTTGGCTCTCCTCAAAAAATATCCCCGAACCCAATGGCGACCCCATCGCTGCTACCGACGCCCAATACCTCCTGGCCCAGAAATGCGCCACCCTCGCCCACCGGCATCCCTATCAAATTAAGAATATTTCTTCTTAATTTGTATGAAAATACAGATTCTATTAAGAATATATTTTGTATCTTTGCATCATAATCAAGAACAAATACAAAATATCCATGAGAAAACCAGGATCTGTCACAGAATTTGCCGCCGAGCGCGATGCCGCTCTGGTCGAAGCCTACCGTCAAGAAATGATTGCCGCCAAAGTGTTCAACACCCGAGCCGCTGCTCAAGCCGTGGTGCGCCGTCCAGCGCAGCGCTTCTGGGTCAGCGAGGAACGAGCCGCAGTGGTCGTGTCGCGCATGATGCGCGGCGAGTCTCCACTCGCCCGCATGAGTCATACCAAAAAGCGCATGTACCAAGAAATCTACGTGCGCGTCATGAGCCTCGCCGCCCTCAATCCCCGTGCCTCGCTCGCCGACCTGGTGCGCCAAGTCGTCTACCAGCCCGCTCCCGAGCACTACCTGCAGCCCTCACGCGCCCTCCAAATCATCTATCGTCACAAAGCACACTGAAAAGCCACCGATTCATCACAGTTATGACAACCGAAGAAATCCTTGTTGAAAATCAGCGGAGGCGAGCGGCGCTGTTTGCCGATGTGGATCCAGTGAGCGGCGAGGGGTCGGTGGGCGAGAGGCGCGAGGTGGAGATTGCCGGGGTGGAGCCACGGCGCCAATGGGTGCCAGTAGCGATGCTCGACGACTCATCTGTCGCCGATATCCTCCACACCGGCCGCGCCGCCGATGCCACCGCCGCCGAGCGCTGGGAACGAGCCAGAATCCGCCATGACTTTCCCTATTGGGCCGCTCGCTACGTCTACATCAAGCGCAAGGGCGGAGGCGACGACTGCCTGTTCCGCCTAACTTATCCTCAGCGCAAATTCGTAGCGCGGCTCGAGGAACTCCGCCTCGCCAACAAGCCAATCCGCATCGTGCTGCTCAAAGCGCGCCAATGGGGCGGCTCCACCACCTCGCAACTCTATATGGCGTGGCTGCAACTGGTGCATTGCACCGGTCTCAACTCGCTGATCATTGCCCATCAGGGCACTGGTTCTGACGAGATCAAGGATATGTTCGACCGCATGGTTCGGGCATATCCTGCTCGTTTGCTCCACCCTATATGCGAACATTACGAAGAGACCGAAGCCAAACTTGTTGGCGTGGGCAAAACGCGGTCAATCTTTCGCGTGCCTCAGCGCAATTGCAAGATCAAGATCGGTACAGCCGAGAGACCCGACTCTTGCCGAGGCGGCGACTATAATCTGGTGCACCTCAGCGAGGTGGGCCTCTGGAAGGCTACCCAAGGCAAAAAGCCCGAGGATATCATCCGCGCCGCCTGTGGCGGGGTGCTGTACAAGCCCATGACCATGCTTATCTACGAATCTACTGCCAACGGCATCGGCAATTTCTTTCATCGCGAATACATCGACGCTCGCGACAATCCCCGCAGCCAGTTCCGCGCGCTCTTTATCGCCTGGCATGAGATTGAGCAAAATACCCTGCCATTTGAGTCTGAGGCTGAACGTCAGGCCTTTGCCGAATCTCTCATCGACAATCGCGAGCAACCCCAGTCGCTGTCAAATCGCGAGGAATCGGGCCGCTACCTGTGGTGGCTTTGGGAGATAGGAGCCACGCTCGAGGGCATCAATTGGTATATGATGGAGCGTGCCAAGCACTCGCAGCATGGCTCGATGGCAGCCGAGTGTCCGAGCGATGACACCGAGGCGTTTGTCAATTCTGGCGCGGCTGTATTTGACAAGTATCAAGTCGAGGCACTGCGTCCCGCTTGCCGCAAGCCCGCGTGGATTGGCGATGTCAGCGGGCCAGTCGGCACTGGCATGGATATGGGGCCAGATGCCCTCATCGGCTTGGAGTTTCGCGAAGATGCGCAGGGGCAGCTATGGGTATGGGCGCTCCCCAGCGAGGAATCCCTGACCAACCGCTATGTGGCGGTGGTGGATATCGGCGGTCGGTCGTACAAGGCCGACTGGTCGGTGATTGTGGTCATCGACCGCCTGCCGATGGCCTCGGGCGGCAAGCCCGAGGTGGTGGCGCAATGGTATGGGCACATCGACATGGACCTGTTGGCTTGGAAGGCGGCGCAAATCGCCGCCTTTTATGGCGAGGCGCTGCTCGTAATAGAGAGCAACACGCTCGAGACGCGCGACCCATTGCGCCAGGTCGATGGCGACCAGTCGCATTTCATCCTCAACCAAATCAAGGATGCCTACCCCAACCTCTATGCTCGCCGCCAGAGCGCCGAGGATATACGCCAAGGGATGCCTCGCAAATACGGCTTCCACACCAACATAGCCACCAAGCCGATGATTATCTCCACGATGGTCAAGGTGGTGAGGGATGGCCTGTATGTCGAGCGCGACGAGCGCTGCCTCAACGAACTGCTCGTCTACGAGCGCAAGCCCAACGGCTCGTACGGCGCCATCATCGGCGCACACGATGACCTGCTCATGACTCGCGCCATTGGCCTCCACATCGCCTACTACGAAATGGATCTCCCCTCCACCCCCATCTCCC
>JAJBUH010000100.1:0-10958 GCA_020860445.1 Bacteroidales bacterium
AAACCCTTCTGTACAGTAGGAATTCCCCAACTAACCCCTAAAGATGGAAAGTTAGGAAAAATTTGTGAGAATGAAAAAAAATTCGTAACTTTGCGCCGTTGAAAAATCAACGACAATACAAAACCAATAAAAACAAACCAAGTTAGATGGCAACAAAAATTAGACTGCAACGCCATGGTCGCAAGAACTATGCGTTCTATCCTATTGTTATCGCCGATAGCAGGGCACCACGAGATGGTAGATTTATTGAAAGGATAGGTTCCTATAATCCGAACACTAATCCTGCTACAATCACTCTAAACTTCGAGCGGGCTTTGTATTGGGTCAACGTAGGAGCACAACCCACCGAGACAGTGCGCACCATCCTCTCGCACGAGGGTGTGATGCTGATGAAACACCTGCAGGGAGGCGTCAAGAAAGGCGCTTTCGACGAGGCTGAAGCACAGCGCCGTTTCGATGCCTGGAAGAAAGCTCGCCAGGCCAAGGTCGACAAGATGAAAGTGAGCATGGCCAGCAAGAAAGAGGAAGATGCTAAGGCACGCCTCGAGGCTGAGCAGGCCAAGAACAAAGCCAAGGCTGCTGCCGTGGCTAAGAAGAAAGCCGAACTCGCTGCCGCAAAGGCAGAGGCTGAGGCTGCTCCCGCCGCTGAAGAGGCAGCTCCCGCTGCTGAATAATTCGGCCATTCCATCGCCAACCTATCAAGCTCTTGCTGCCGAACACGGCTCCAAGAGCTTTTTTTTTGAACCAATATATTCATTTTGCAAAGAAAAATGTGTAAATTTGCACTCTAATACATTCACTCGCAAAGCATGGAGCATAAACCGCGCAACGTATACCACCGAGGGGCCATGGATGGCCTGGTAATGGGAGCTTACCTGACTCTCATCTTTTTTGTGCAAGTCCTGGGCTTGCACTCTGGCATGATGCTGCTCGCGAGCGAAGTGTTGATTTTGGGCGTGCCGGTGCTCGCCTACATACTTTTGCGCCGAGCCTATCTGCAAGAGGGCCCGACATATCAATATTCAGCCATCTGGATGCAGGGAATCACGATGTTTATCTGCGGATGCTTGATTCTGGGCCTTATCGCCTACGTGTTCTTCAGATTCATCAGGCCCACCTTCATCGCCGAGCTGGTTGAGACTGTGGCCAATGTGTATCGGTCGCTTGGCACTGAGGAGGGCGACCGCTTGGCCCGCATTTTCCAAAACATGGAGCAGCGCCATCTGCTGCCCAAGCCCATTGAGTTTGCCTTCAGCATGATGTGGGTTGGGAGCTTTGCCGGGGCGATGCTCTCGATGGTGCTGGCTGGGCTGCTCAAGCTCACCTGCCGCCGGAAGATGCGCATACCCAAGTAAACCCTCCCCCCAGTTACTTATTACTCATTCCTTATTACTTGTATAGGTTTGGACATATCGATAGTAATACCATTATATAATGAAGCTGAATCGCTGCCTGAGTTGCAGCAGTGGATCCATCGGGTGATGGACGAGCACGGCTTTGAATACGAGGCCATCTATGTCGATGATGGCAGCACCGATGATTCGTGGCAAGTGATCCAGCGCCTCAGGGAGCAGTATCCCAATGAGGTAAGGGGCGTGTCGTTTCGCCGCAATTACGGCAAGTCGCCCGCCCTCAACACTGGGTTTGCCCGCGCCCAGGGGCGCGTGGTCATTACTATGGATGCCGACCTGCAAGACAGCCCCGACGAGATACCCGAGCTGTACCGCATGGTCACCGAGGATGGCTATGATTTGGTGTCGGGATATAAGAAGAAGCGCTACGACCCGCTGTCAAAGACCATACCCACCAAGCTATTCAACGCTACCGCTCGCAAGGTGAGCGGCATCAAGAATCTGCACGATTTCAATTGCGGGCTCAAGGCATACCGCGCTGAGGTGGTAAAGCGCATCGAGCTCGGGGCCGATATGCACCGCTACATACCATATCTGGCCAAACTGGCCGGATTCAATCGCATCGGCGAGAAGGTGGTGCAGCATCAGGCGCGCAAATACGGCAAGACCAAATTCGGCCTTGACCGCTTTGTCAACGGCTACCTCGACCTGGCTACCCTATGGTTTACGGGCAAATTTGGCAAGAAGCCGATGCATTTGTTCGGGCTGTTGGGGTCGCTGATGTTCTTTCTTGGATTCGTGGCTGTGGCTATCGTGGGGTTTGTCAAGCTCTACAATATGCACCACGGCAATCCCTATACACTGGTTACCAATTCGCCTTATTTCTACTTGGCTTTGACCTTGATGCTGTTGGGCTCGCAGCTGTTCCTGGCTGGATTCTTGGGCGAATTGATAGCGCGCAACTCCCCAACCCGCAACTCTTACGAAATACAAGAAGAGATATAAGTCAAAAGTAATAAGTCAAAAGTCAAAAGTAGGGCAGTCGAGTGCCACGCGGTTTCACCGCGGCGGTCCTATATAAAAAATTATATTATGGAAGATTTTGATTTCATAGGCCTATGCGAGCGGCGCTATTCTTGCCGCAACTATTCAGACCTGAAGATAGAGAAGGAAACTCTCGATACCATACTGCGCGCTGCGCAGTTGGCTCCGTCGGCTTGCAATCGCCAGCCATGGAGATTCTACATAGTCGAGGATGCCGATAAGCGAGCTGAGTTGTTGGCCAAGTCAAAGCCGGCTTTCTTGGCCGCGCCGGTGGTGATAGCTGCCGTGGGATTGCACGATGTGGCTTGGCATCGCCCATCAGATGGCAAGGATCATACCGACATCGATGTGGCCATCGCCGTAGAGCATATCTGTCTGGCTGCAGCCGACCAGGGCGTGGGGAGTTGCTGGGTATGCTCGTTTGATGTCGAGGCCGCTCGTCGAGTGCTGAAACTCCCCGAGGGCGAGGAACCTATCGCTCTCATACCGCTTGGCTATCCCTCAGATGCCGCATTACCCACCAAAGACCGCAAACCTCTACACGAAATCATTAGGCATGCGTAATAGCCGCATTGGCATATTCCTGATCGCGCTTCTGATGTTGGCGGCCGCTTGCAACTCATCGGGCTGCTTGGAGAATCGCAACTCTGTGCCTTTGGCCGGATTTTACGATGCTTCGACTGGCAGCGCCATCACCCTCGACTCGGTGCAAATCACCGGCTTGGGCATGTCAGACGATGACCCGTTGTCGGCAGCCGGCACCAGTATCAGCACCATATACCTGCCGATGCGGTCGACCGAGCAGTCGACTACTTGGATTTTCAGCTACAAATGGTCCTATCTTGACTATCCGCAGCTGTGTGACACCCTGAGCTTTGACTATACGTCGACACCGTATTTCGCCTCAAACGACTGCGGCGTGATTTACAAATACCTGATCACCCATTTCAGCTACACCACCCATCTGATCGACTCAGCGGCTCTGTCCGATTCGCTGATCACCAACGTTGACAAAGAGCAGATCCAGATTTATTTCCGCACTGCCACCGATGATGACGAGGGCGATGAGGAAGTAGAGGATGAGAGCAGCGAAGACGAGGACGACAGCACTGATGAAGATGAGGACAGCGAGGATGAGGAAGGAGGCGATGATGAATAGGCCTCGATTCATAATTGCGATAGTGGCGGCGCTCTGCTTGGTCGCCGCCTTGCAAGGCTGGAGCCAACGCAAGGTAACGCCCATCAACACGCCGGCTACGGCTACGCAGCCTATCAATGAGTTTGGCAACGACACTGCTCGCATCAATGCGCGCATGCGTGCCACGATGGTGCACTATCACGATGAGAATGGCAACGTGATCTATGTCGATACCATCACAGGACGCGAATGGCGTGACTCTACAGCCATGAAAGCCAAGAAGCCCATGCAGTATCCCCTGTGGCATGCTGTGAGCGTGGGCGTGGATATCTGGAATCCTGTGATGCGAGCCTTTGGGCAGCATTTCGGACTGATAGATTTTTCGGCCCAGCTGAGCATCCATAATCGCTACAAGCCAGTGTTTGAGACCGGCTTGGGATTAGCCAACAATACTCCGGCCGACAACAACTTTACCTACAAGTCGCCCCTGAGCATCTATTTCAGGGTAGGCATGGACTATAATTTCCTGTACAATTCTTCGCCCGACTATCAATTCTTGGGCGGTCTGCGCTTCGGCTTCTCGCCTTTCAGCTATTCAATCGAGGATATTACCATCTCATCGACCTATTGGGACCTGGATGCGCATCCCACAATCCCGGGGCAGCATGCTACAGTGCTGTGGTGGGAGGTAGCCTTTGGACTGCGCGTGAAGCTATGGGGACCCATCTCGGCTGGATGGACATTCCGATTCCACAGCATAATGCACGATTATAAGGGCGAATACGGGCGCCCATGGTACATCCCCGGCTATGGCTCGCGTGGCGGTGCCATCAACGGCTCATTCACTATCGCCTACACCATACCGCTGAACAAAAAGCAGCCCCCCAAGGTTAATTTAAGTGAAGACAATTCCACTCTCTATTTCCCAGAAGACACTGGGCAGCCCAATCCTGAGCAGATTTATCAAGGCAAGGATGCGCAGAATCCGGAATAGAGCCGATTCATAATTCACAATTCATAGGGCACAATCAATTGCGAATCATGAGCGGAGCAAGGAATTGTGAATTATGGTTTGTGAAATTTGAATTGGAATTATGAAGCGGATTGTGATTGTAGGGGCGAGCAGCGGCATAGGGCGGCGCATCGCCATTGATTTTGCCCGCAAGGGTTGGGGAGTGGCCATAGCCGCTCGCCGTGAAGAGAAGCTTAAAGAGGTGGCCGACCTGTTTCCCGACCAAATTGAGTATGAAGCTATCGATGTGACCGCGCAGGATGCGGTGACACGCTTCAACAATTTGATTGAGCGTAACGGAGGCATGGATGTGCTGCTATTTGCCTCGGGCGTAGGGTTTGCAAATCCCGAATTGCGCCAGGGCCTCGACGATGAGATAATGGCAGTGAATGTCAAGGGATTTACCAAAATCATCAATGCGGCATACAAGTATTATAAGAACACTGAGAATGTAGGGCGCGGTCGCATAGCCGCCATCACCTCGGTGGCTGGCACTAAGGGATTGGGTATAGCGCCAACTTACAGTGCATCAAAGCGCTATCAGCAGACTTACCTCCAGGCCATCGACCAGTTGGCCCATTTGCAATGCGTGGCAGTCGATGTCACTGATATCCGACCGGGATTTATACGCACAGCGCTGCTTGATCCTCACAAGCAGTATCCATTGACCATGGCTGTCGACTATGCCGCTCCGCTTATCGAGAAGGCTATCGAACGCGGTTGCCGCGTGGCCACCATCGACTGGCGTTGGGGCCTCATCGAGGGCCTGTGGCGCTTAATCCCCAATTGCATCTGGCCCCTGCTACCCATCAAAGTGTAGTGAAAAATGAAAAATGAAAAATGAAAAATGAAAAATGGCCATCCGGATAGACCCATCCGGATGGCCATTTTTCATTTTTCATTTTTCATTCTCATTGGCCATTTTTCATTTTTTCATTTTTCATTTTTCATTTGTAGAGGTAGACTTTGTAGTCTTTGATTGAGCCGGGAGCGCCTTGCTCAGCGCGGGGCAGGTACTGGATGCCAGTGACTGTCTGCTCTGAGCCCAAGTCGATCACGATCAGGTGGGGGAGCGTGGCTCCAGGCACTGTCTGCCAATAGGTGCTCTCTTGCAGGTCGTAAACCTTGTCGGCAGTGTGGTTGCCTTGCTCCTTCTCGCTGTCGGCGTATTTGGCAGTCCATGGTTCGCGGCTCAGGCGCTGTCCCTTTGAATCGAGAGCGTACAGCTCGGCGAGCGCTACTTGATCCTTGCCATTTTGTGTGCTCAGAGCCTCGATAGCCAGGTAGCGGCCAGTGGCAGGTAAGTCAAACTTCACAGTCTGCCAGCCATTGCCAGCAGCGAATTGGCCAGCTGCAGCCGGTGTGGCTGAGTTGAGGTCTGGACGGTTGCCAGGATTGTTGTGGAGGTTGGTCTTCTCGAGGTTGAGATTGTCGAGCTTAGGCTCCTTCAGACCAACGCTCACTGCCTCGGTCGGACCTACGATGTCGAGCACGACCACTTCGTTTTGGCCTTTCTTGAGCCATGGGCCAGGCACGTAGAGTGTCTGTTGCGGACCGATGCTCCAGATGCGTCCCAGAGGATGACCATTGACCCATATTTGGCCTTTTCCCCAAGTCGAGAAGTCGAGGAATGTGTCGCCAGTCTTCTTGAGATTAAATGTACCGCGATAATAGCCGCGCTCCTTGGCCGGTGCAACCGGGGCCTCAAGAGCAGCAACTGCGATCTCATAATCATCGGGGATAAGGTTGATTGTCCAATTCTTCAGATCATAAGTAACCTCATGGCCCTCGTCGTCAGCCTGAATGGTCACGCCGTCGGTGATGCCCTTGAAGTCCTTGATGGCACGGCCGAAATTGATGCGACCCATAGCCTCGACCAAAATCGAGAGGGTGTCGCCCTTGGCACAACGCGGTATTGCGATGGCCTTGTCATTCTTCACGCGGTCGATCTTGCCAATGTATTGGCCATTGAGGAATACCTGCGAGAAATCATGCGAGTCGTTGATAAACAAGGTGCCTCCCATAGGCAGAGCCGGGAGAGTAGTCTGGTAGACAGCGCAACCCCACCCCATATCAAGGGCCTCGAATGTCTCGACATCGCGGCTCTGGGTAGAGCGTTGCACACCGGCGCTAAGGGGTGCGAACTCGGTGAACTCAAACTGCGGCACCTCGATGATGGCGTTGGCTTTGGGAGGAGCTGGGAGTTTCTTGTCAGAATATTTCTGCAGAGTAGTGCGCAGCAAGTCGTATTTGGGAGTGACGGTGCCCCACTCGGTGATGGGCGCGTCGTAATCATAGCTGGTAACGTCGGGAGCGAAGCCCGGACTGTTGGCACCAGCCCAGTGGCCAAACGAAGTGCCGCCGTGGGTCATGTAGAGCGAGAAGCTGATGCCCTTGGATAGCATTTCGTCGATACCCTCGACCATATCCTTGGCATCGCGGGTCTCGTGGTTGGCTCCCCATTTGTCGAACCAGCCGCTCCAGAACTCAGAGCACATCAGCGGCGAGTTGGGACGCAGCTCTTTGAGCTTGGCAAATTGCTCATCGATGTTGGCTCCGGTGCCGAAATTCATAGTCCACACCAGGTCGTCGAGGCCGTTGTTGGTGAAGTTGCTCGACCAGTCGCATTGGAACAGGGTCACATTGTCAAATCCAGCCTCCTTCACGATATCGCGGATAGCGCTCACGTAGGGCTTGTCGACGCCGTAGGAGCCGTATTCGTTTTCAACCTGCACCATGATGATGGGGCCTCCATTCTCGATGGTGAGGGGAGCGAGCTGCTTGCCCACCTCCTGCTCAAACAGCTTGACGCGTTCCATGAAGTATGGGTCTTGCTCGCGCAGAGCGATGTCTTTTTTCTTGAGCAGCCACCAGGGCAGACCGCCCATTTCCCACTCGGCGCAAACGTAGGGGCCGGGGCGCACGATCACCTTCAGACCGTGCTTCTGGGCCAGGCGGCAGAACTCGGCAATGTCGTTTTGGCCCTCGAAGTCGAATTGGCCTTCCTGTGGCTCATGGATATTCCAGAACACGTAGAGGCAGACAGTGTTCATGCCCAGGGCTTTGACCATCTGGATGCGGTGCTCCCAGTATTCCTTAGGAATGCGGGGGTAGTGGAGCTCGGCGGCTTTCACCACAAAAGGCTCGTCATTAAGCAAGAATGTGCCATCGCCAACGGCGAACGTGTCGGCCATTGCCCCATTGGCACCTAAGCCCAGGGCTGCCGCCACGGCAAGGCTCTTAAAGAGTAGGTTGGTTTTCATAAGTCAAATTTAAGAGTAGAATCTATTGCAAAGATATTGCAAAATCTCCACACAGAGGTAAAGTGTTAAATCAAATAGGGTAGAAAAATCATTCAAACAGTTGAAAAATGGTGGAAAAATGGATGAATTTTAACTGTAACAGGGCTTGAGGTTACAATTTTCCGTGCTCGGCGTAACTGAAATAGCCAGCATCGGTGATGATCAGGTGGTCGTTGACACGGATGTCAAAAAGCATGGCAGCCTCGTAGAGTTTGTCGGTGATATCATCGTCTTCTTTGCTCGGGCGCATCTGTCCCGAGGGGTGATTGTGGAATATCACCATGCTGTTGGCCATGCACTCGAGAGCTGAGCGCACCACCATTTTCACATCGACCGGGGTGTAGTTGGTGGTGCCGATCGAAAATCTCTCCTCATGTATCACCTTGCCGCCACGGTTGAGAAACATGGCCCAGAATTGCTCATGGTCGTTCCACTCAAAGTGGTGCCTCATCCAGTCGTAAGAGTCTTTGGCAGTGCGGATCACTTTCTTCTCGGCAAGAGATTTGGCATCTTTTGCGGCGCGGGCACCCAGACGCAGGGCGGCGAGCAGGGTGATGGCTTTGACCTGGCCTACGCCCTTGAATCTGTTTACCAAGTCGCCCACTGTGCGCTTTGCCAGCAGTGAGAGATGACCGCCGTTTTGCTCAAGCATCTCTTCGCACAGGGCTACTACGCCCTTGCCCAAGGTGCCGGTGCCAAAGATTATGGCCATTAGTTCGGCATCGGTTAGGGAGTCAAATCCGTGGGCCATTGCCTTTTCGCGAGGGCGCAAGTCGAGGTCGGTCTCGCGCATGAGGCGGATTCCTCCGCTTGGGGTGAGATCGTATTCTTTCATTTTTTTCTTCGGATTTCGATTTCTTCTTCTATGTCTCGGCCACGGCCGAGGATTATTTTTGTCACATAAGCCTTGATGAATCCTGTGCCGTAGCCCCATAGCTGGATTAGCGAGGCTGGCACAGCCAGAGCCCCGATCTTGAGCGAGCGCGTCGAGACTACCGCGGTGATGAAAATGGCCAGCAGATACACGGCCAGTGGCAACAGCCACCATGGCGAGCAGAATATGGCCAGAAGCAACAGAGCTATGCAGCCCAGCACGAACAGAGCCGGGAGCCAATGCACAAGCTTCATCGAGCCGGGGTAGAGCAACTGCAATGTGATGCGCGACATGCCGAAGACATGCACTTGGCGGAAAAATTTCTTGAAGTCAATCCTGCGCTTGTGCCATACCTTGGCCGGGCGAATCAGTCCGATGGTGAATCCGGCATTGCGTATGCGGGTGCTCATGTCGATGTCCTCAGAGAACATCTCGCGGAAACCGCCCACGCGGTTGTAGACCATGCGTGAGAATCCCATATTGAATGTGCGAGGGGTGAATTTCTCGAGTTGCACCTTGCCGCCGCGTATGCCGCCGGTGGTGAGGAATGAGGTCATCGAGTAGTTGATGGCCTTCTGGGTGTCAGAGAATGAGTCATGGGCTGCGTCGGGACCGCCGTAGCAGTCGAGGGGATGCTTGCGCAGATAGCCAGATACGATCTGGAAATAGTCGGGCGGGATTACGCAGTCGCTGTCGAAAAACACTAAGTAGTCGCCCTTAGAGCGCTCCATGCCGTAGTTGCGGGCAATGGAGCGGCCTTCGTTTTCTTTGTAATAGTATCTGACATTGGCGCTGTCGGTAAATTCCTCGGCTGCGGTGCGGCATGGTTCTGACGAACCGTCCTCGACTATTATGGTCTCGAAATCGCGCACCGACTGAGCGGCAAGGCTTGCGAGCAAGTCGCGCACTTCGTCAATGCGGTTATAGACGGGTACTATTACTGAGAATTTCATGACATGCGGCTCTTGTAGTCGTCGTAAGTAAATTCGCGCAGGGTCTCGACCGAGCCATCGGCATGCTGCAGCACGATTGATGGGTGCTGAATGCCGTTGAACATCGTGGTCTTGACCGTAGTATAATGGTTCATGTCGCAGAGGGTGAGCTGGTCGCCAGCCTTGAGAGGCTTGTCAAAGTGCCAAGGGCCGCAATAGTCGCCGCTAAGGCAAGAATTGCCGCCAAGCATGTATGGTATTCCCTCCTCGCTGCTCTCGGCGATGGCCGGCTGGTAGGGCATCTCGAGGGTGTCGGGCATGTGGCAGGCAAATGAGGCATCGATGATGGCGGTCTTGACCCCGTCATTCTCGACCACATCAACCACCGAGGTGATCAGGTCGCCGGTCTGCCAGGTGAATGCGCTGCCGGGCTCAAGTATCACTTTGAGCCAGGGGTATCGCTTGCGGAAATCTTGCAGCAGCCTCACCAGATGGTCGGTATCGTAACCCTTGCGCGTCATCAGGTGTCCGCCTCCCATGTTGACCCATTTCACCTGTGGCAACAGGTGGCCGAATTGCTCCTCAAATGCCGAGAGCACGCGCTCCAGGTCGTAGGATGTGCTCTCGCACAGGGCGTGGAAATGCAGCCCCTCGATGCCTTCGGGAAGTTTCTCGCCGATTTGCTCGGCGCTGGCGCCGAATCGCGAACCGGGAAGGGCGGGATTGTAGATGTCAGTCTCGATAACCGAGCAATGGGGATTGACCCTAAGACCAGCGCTAACCTCGGGGTATTCTTTGAGTTTCTCTTTGTGTTGCTCAAATTGGCTCAGCGAATTGAAGGTGATGTGGCTGCTGCCCTGCAGATACTCGTCGATGGTGGCAGAGGTGTAGGCCGGGCAATAGCTGTGGGCCTTAGGTGCGAGAAATTCGCGGCCCAGGCGCAGCTCGTTGAGCGATGAAGCGGTAAAGCCCACGCCGTATTCGCGCAGTATCGGAAAGGTTTTCCAGAGGGCGTTGGCCTTGAAAGCCATAATTATTTCGGCACCGCTGCGGCGGCTCACATCGGAGATGAGGTCGAGGTTGCGCCTCAGCTTATCCTCATATACTATATAGTAGGGAGTTTCCATGGAGAAGTAATAAGTAACAAGTAATAAGTAATCAGTGAATAGGTAATAGTGAATAGTGAATAACGGAAGTGAGAAGTAAGAAGTAAGAAGTGAGAAGTGAGAAGTGAGAAGTGAGAAGTGAGAAGTAATAAGTAATAAGTAATAAGTAATAAGTAATAAGTAATAAGTAATAAGTAA
>JAJBUH010000100.1:11058-14318 GCA_020860445.1 Bacteroidales bacterium
AAGTAATAAGTAATAAGTAATAAGTAATAAGTAATAAGTAATAAGTAATAAGTAATAAGTAAGGTGGGGTAGGGTGGCCGTTGTTCACTATTCACTATTACCTATTCACTGATCACTATTCACTATTACCTATTCACTGATCACTATTCACTATTCACTATTACCTATTCACTGATAGTGAAACGGGCGTATTTGAGCATTATGGTTTTGACATCGGTGTTGTCAAAGCTTACGCGTATGCGGGCATCGGGCTGCGAGGTGTCGACATCGACAATCGTGCCTCGGCCAAAGCGGCTGTGCACAATGTGCATACCCGGCTCAAGCTCTGAGGCAGTGTGTAAGCCCTCAGATCCATTCCCAGCCCCCCGACCCCCTAAAGGGGGAGTCGCTGTTGATACTGATCTCAACGGAGCACCCCCTATAGGGGGCTGGGGGGCTGGTGTCCTCAACGGAGCACCCCCTTTAGGGGGCTGGGGGGGCTGAGGTGGAGTATGGGTTCGGTCGGGAGGCTGTATGATAGCTGCTACGGAATTGATCGTAGTTGGTGGGCTGGGGGAGCTTGGCGCCATCGACCATGTGGAGCCAGCGCGGGTCTATGTCGTGGAGAAAGCGCGAGGGCTTGGTGGTAGCAGTCATGCCGTTGCGGAAGCGCGAACCGGCATAACTGATCATACAGAATCGCTTGGCGCGAGTGATGGCCACGTAGAGCAGGCGACGCTCCTCCTCGACCTCCCAAGGATTGTCCATAGCCATGGCTGAGGGCAGAAGTTCCTCCTCGACGCCCACGATCCATACGTTGCCAAATTCCAAGCCCTTGGCGGCGTGGATGGTCATCAGGGTGATTTTCTCTTGCGGGTCATCGTCCTGGGTGTCCTGGTCGGTGGCAAGCGACACCTCGCCGAGGAAATTGGGCATATAGATGTCCTCGATGTTGCCCTCCTCCATCTTGTCGGCTACGAATTGCTTCACGCCGTTGAGCAGTTCCTGTAGGTTTTCTTGCTTTGAGATGCTCTCGGGGGTACGGTCAGAGACGAGTTCTGACAGCAACTTGGTGTCGGTGATGATGCGCGTGGCCACTTGGTCGGCATCGGCTCCCTGTTTGTTTAGGTCGATGAATCCCTGGATGAGGGTGCGGAAATCGCCAAGGCGCGTACGAGCAGCCTTGTTGAGGTCAACGGGATAACTGTCGAGGTCGGAAAGCACCTGCCAGATGCTGACCCTCTGGTCGATGGCGGCGCGGGTGAGCTTCTTGATGGTGGTCTCGCCGATGCCGCGAGCCGGATAGTTGATGATGCGCTTGAGGGCCTCGTCATCGTGGGGGTTGATCGACATGCGGAAATAGGCGATGGCATCCTTGACCTCCTTGCGTTGGTAGAACGACAAGCCACCATATATGCGGTAGGGAATGTTGCGCTTGCGCAGGGCCTCCTCGAGCACGCGGCTCTGGGCGTTGGTGCGGTAGAGGATGGCAAAGTCTTCGTAGCTGTCGCCAGTGGTCATGTGCACCTGCGATATGCGGTTTGAGACGAGGAAAGCCTCTTCAAAGTCGCTATAGCTGCGTACCACCTCGATGCGTTCGCCCTGGCTATTGCGCGAGTAGACTTTCTTGGGTATCTGCTCTTTGTTCTTCTCAATCAGCGAATTGGCAGCATTGATGATGCTCTGGGTCGAGCGGTAGTTTTGCTCAAGCTTGTGTATGGCCAGGTTGGGGTAGGCTTTCTTGAGGTTGAGGATGTTGCGGATGTTGGCGCCTCGGAACGAGTAGATACTCTGGGCATCATCGCCCACTACGCACAGGTTCTTGCTGCCGGCGGTGAGTTGGGATACGATCAGGTGTTGGGCGAAGTTGGTGTCTTGGTACTCATCGACCAACACATATCGGAAGTATTCTTGGTAATGGCGCAGTACGTCTGGGTTGTCGCGCAGCAGCACGTTGGTGAAATAGAGCAGGTCGTCAAAGTCCATGGCTCCGGCCACATGGCAGCGGTTGCAGTAGGCGGCGTACAGCTCGGCCATACGCGGACGCTTGGCGTGGCGGTCGGCAGCCTGCAGGTCGCGGTCGGCGGCGTAAGCGTCGGGACCGATGAGCGAGTTTTTGGCGTTGGATATGGCGTTGAGCACGACCGACGGCTTGTAAACCTTGTCGTCGAGGTCCATATCCTTGATGATCATCTTGACCAGCGACTTTGAATCGTTGGTGTCGTAGATGGTGAAGTTGCTCGGGAAACCGATGCGAGCTGCGTTGATGCGCAGGATGCGGGCGAAGATGGAGTGGAAGGTGCCCATCCACAGCTTTGAGGCTGTCTGGGGCCCGGTGAGGGCCTCGATGCGCTCGCGCATCTCGCGAGCGGCCTTGTTGGTGAATGTCAGGGCCAGGATTCGCCAAGGTTCGTAGCCGTGGGCCAACAGGTGCACTATCTTGTAGGTGAGGACGCGGGTCTTGCCCGAACCGGCGCCGGCGATTACCAGCTGGGGCCCGGAGCAATACTCTACGGCTATGCGTTGCTGCTCGTTGAGCTTTGATAGATAGTCGGCCTCCATCACCAAAATTTGTTGTTTTTGGGTGAGTATTCAAAACCGCCCTTGGCCAGGCGCTCTTCGAGCTCATGGCGGTCGAGGTGCATGTCGTCGCAGAGGGCGTCAAGCGAGGGGTATATGTCGCGCAGCTTGGTGTTGATGTAGCTCATCAGCATCGCTGGGTCTTGGGGTAGGTCCATGTCTTATTTCTAATTGTAACTTGCAAAGTTACGAAAATTCTTTCATTTCCTCTCCATTTACAAAAAAATTCAATAATTTATGTTTAACACGGAGAGCTTGGAGATTCACAGAGTTCTCGGAGACTTTTCCTTTTTCTCTGCTTTAGTAGAATCGGTCACTGAGGCCGCAGTGCGGCAGCAGAGGACACTGAGCGCGAGGGTAACCTATAAGGAACGTATTAGCACTCTGTGGCCTCTGCTGCGGCCTTGCCGCCTCCGTGACCGATTTCAGAGCGCAAAAGACACAGAAAGATAAACCTCCGTGGTCTCAGTGCCTCTCTGTGACCTCCGTGGTAAAATTAAATATGTGGTGAGCAACTATTTATGTAGGGAAATGAAAATTTTTCTCAAAAAAATGTGGAAAAAATTTGGTGGTCTCAAAAAAAGGCCTTAACTTTGCACCCGTAATCGAAAAGCGATTACCCACAGATTGCCTTGTGGTGTAATGGTAGCACGTCGGATTCTGGTTCCGCCTGTGAGGGTTCGAATCCTTCCAAGGCAACA
>JAJBUH010000019.1 GCA_020860445.1 Bacteroidales bacterium
CGAAACGGCTCTGCAAAGTTACGAACTATTTTTGACATGGCCAAATTTTTGTTCAATGTTTAGCATCTTTTAGTTTTTGATGCGTTCTTTGCGAAAATCTTTCAATTTTCCGCGGCTCTTGCGAGCCTCGGTGCTGTTCCTCCCGAAAAGCGAGTGCAAAGTTCGGAATTATTTTTGAATCGACCAAACATTTTCGGGAAAAAGTTCACTAGAAATGTGTTAAAGAAAGTTGAACGGCTGATTCCCAAGGGATAAAATGTTTATGCGAGCCTTGCGGCTCTCTTCACCATAAAGCCACAGCGCTAACGCGCTGCGAAGACCATAAAGCCACAAGGACATAAAGCCACAAAATCTATCCGACCTTATGGTTTTATGTCCTTGTGGCTTTATGGTGGAGGGCCGACCTGGCCCGCACTGGCTTTATGATCTTCGCAGCGCGCCAGCGCTGTGGTTTTATGGTGTAGGGCCGACCTGGTCCGCATCCAATTTTTGATCTTGGCAACAGAAAAGCGGTTTTTTAGGTGTTATAATATAGATATGGATGACGAGACGCTAATATTAATGCCTCTTGAGGATGAACCGCTGCCGGGAAATGCCCCGGCGGCGCCCCTGACTATGGCCTCGATGGAAGAGCAGCCCGATATCGAGCTGCACAATTGGCGCACCCAGGTCTTGGCCCATGCCGACAAGGAGGGCTACGCCATCCTCCCCTACCCCGAGGTGATCGCCGCACTGGAGAAAGCCACACCCAATACCTTTGACTTCCTTATGGAGAATGGCTGGCGCGTCAGCGACTTGCTGCACAAAGTGGGACTCGTGGCCGCGCCCGACAATTTCCTCGAGCGCTTCCGCCTCAAGCTCACCGACAAGGTGGTGCTATACGCCAGCGACGAAGACGCGCCCATCATACGCACGCGCCAATATAAGAAAGGTATGATATTCCTCAAATTCGCCACACTCGCCTTCACGGCAATGACGCCGCAAGAACTCGAGGTGGTAGAGGCCACCATCGACCATTATGTCAAGGCTCCACGCTACCGCAAGCATCTGAGGGGAATGCTGCGCTGGTACAATGAGCGGCGCCGCCTCCTCGACAGCCGCACCAAGCGCATAGCCTCAGAGATCCTCACCGAGGTCGACCGAGTGACCATGGCCAACGGCCTGCTCGACATTGCCGCCATGCAAGGCGCGGCCCTCACTCCTCGGTCTGTGCACCAGCTCGACCGCCTGTTGCAACTGCTGGGCCATGGCCCGGGCGAGGTGCATTCGCTGCTCCACCGCCACCACGTAGGCCAGGGATTCACTGCCACGCCCACTACTGGCGAACTGCTCCCCGTAAAAATCGACACGCAGGCGCTGCGCGATATAGAAAAGGAGACCAAAGAGGTGCAAAGCCTCCTTGCGGAGGTGTTCGAGAAAGAGGAAGAACCGCAAAAAGCCTCCGGCCCCCAGCTCCCCCCGCTCCTCATCCCCCTATTAGAAAAGGAAGAATGGGACATGGCCGAAGTCGAGGCCCTGTGCCAAAAGTTAGGGCTCAAGCCCATGGCCGCTCTCGAAGCCGTCAACGACTACGCCTCAGAAAAACTCGGCGACACCATCGCCGACCTCGACGGCTCCACCCTCTACGTCACCACCGACTACCGCGACGCCCTTTCTCTCTCCGTTCGACCCTCGGAGTGAGCAGTATCCACTATGTTTTGGTTGTCGCGTAATACCTTGAGGCTGTCTTCGTACGCCGCTTTCTCTTCATCAGTAAAGGCACTGATGCGGGCCTCTTCAAAGAATTTCTTGGAATATCTCTCCTTGCACATATCTTTGATGTTTTATTAACCTTACCTTTATACTCAGCAAAATTACGAAATTTTTCTGATAAACCTCATGAAATTGTGAAGATTAATACTAATATATCATTCCCAAGGCCACAAGAAACGTAAGGACATAAGGCAGTGAAACCTTATGTCCTTACGCCTTTTTATTTTATTACCACTTTACTGGTCTTGCCATTTTGCTGACGGATGTAAATGCCGGGGCGAGCTGAATTTCTATCCATCTTCATGCCTGAGATGGTATAGAGGGTTGATTCTTCATCTGCATCGACATTGATTTGAGGAGTTGATAATAACTGCGGCTCGTAAGGCGCATAGTGATATATCTCTTTGCCAGAGCCATCGATTACCGAAAAGAGATAGGTATCTTCCTCGATTGAGGGCAGAGCAGGAACACCTGCGAGAGGGCCCAGTATTGAAGACGGTTCCTCATCTTCAGTCAAAAAGCCGAGGCCCTCTATCAACTTACACTTGCCATTTCCCATAGAGTTGCCAAAAATCCAACCTGAAAGGGTATCACCATCATTTCCAGTAATCGTATACTCCTCTAAGGTTCCATACCATTCCTTTAGGTCAGGATTATCAAATTCTTGGTAAAACCATACAGTTTCAGCTGGAGAATCCATAGAAAACAGCATCGCCTCGCTATCTACCTCTCCCCAAAATCCCAGAGAGAATGTCACTATATGAATAGGAGGCAACATAGGATGGGCTGGGAAGCCCACATATACCAACCCATTCTCTGGCTCGCGCAATAGGCAATAGAGTTTATCATTGTATTCGTCACTTACTGTCCCATCACCAAACGCATTGAAGCAGTAGGATCTCACCTCGGCATATTCCTGGCCATTGACCACTGTATCCCCCACGATCTTGAGTACATAATCCCACTGGTATAGCGTTGGATTATACTCTTCATCATACACCACCTGCCTCCAGGAGTAATGCCACTCCTTCCCCACCTCCACAAAGGGCTTCCACTGCCCCATGCTCCAAATAGGGAACAACACGCTCGCAAGTACGCAAGCCATAATCATTTTCTTCATAGTCACTAATGTGTTAAGGGTTAAAGAATTTATGCAAAGTTACGACCTTTGAAGATGAGAATAGGAATTAGAAGATACTACAGATTTTCCACTCTTTGATGGTGTGAGTTTTTGTGGTGAAGGAGATACCGATTTTTACTATGGGGAGGTTGTAGAGCTGGAAACGGGCAGAATATTCCTTGCGGTCGATTTGGTCAATGGCAGATTGGGCTGATGCATTGAGCTTCACCTCCCACAGATAAAGCTTGCCGTGGAAGGCCATTATGAAATCCACACGGCCATCATTGGTGTGACACTCCACATCGCCATAAGCTCCAAATAGAGAGAACACCACATATAGCATCTGCTGCCAATGCCCCTCGCTTTTGGTACCTCGGCAATAGGGCACAGTCTTCAAAAACACCTTGAATTTTTCAAGGGCGCCATTGATGTCGTCTTTGGCTATTAGTTCTACCATTTCGACAATAGTGGTCCTGGCCATAGCCGGCTGCTCCACATAGTTAGGGATCAACGAATGCATTAGCCCTAATCTCACCTCCTTGTTGGGGATTTCAAGGATGTAGGATTGTGACAATTCATTGTAACCCGTAATGGTCAAGTAACCCGATTGATAAAGCAGAGGCACAAGCCTCACTTCATTCTCTATTGGAGCATCGAAATCCTGAGCGGTGGCCACCATCCTCTCTAATTGCGAGGGTTGAACCTTGGCTTTCTTTAAGCTCTCTATTATATAGCTCGGGGTACCCGATTCAAACCAAAAAGGCTTTATTTTCTCCCAATCAAAGCAATTGATGAGGGTGAATGGATTAAAGATGCCCGGAGATGGCCATAAAAATTTATACCCATCGTAGTATTCGCGCAGCATGTCAATAGCCCCAGCGTGAGTCACATCGTAGGTGTTGGCCAATGCATCGACGCTATCTGCCATTTCCCTCTCTATCTCGTCAGCGGTTATGCCACAGATAGCAGCATACTTATCACGCATGCTGATATTGGAGATATTGTTGAGCGTAGAGAAAATGCTGAGTTGTGAAAACTTTGTTATTCCAGTTATCAGCACAAATTTCAGGGAATCTTCCAAATCCTTTAGCGGAGCATACACCGTCTGCATCAGCGATCTAATACCCTCCCTCACCTCTTTGTTATGAAGGTCGTTAAGCATAGGGGTATCGTATTCGTCAATAAGGACCACCACTCTCTGGCCCGTCTTCCGATGCAGGCTTTCGATAATCTCGGTGAATCTTATCCCTAAGTCGGTAAACTCACTTTCTAAATCATTTTCTTTTTCTATTCTCTGCAGCTGGTAGCGCAGATATTCCTTAAGGCTATAGACATCTTTGCCTTTGTAGGCAGCGAGGCTAAGGGTGACCACAGGATAAACTTTCCAATCTTTTTCCAGTTTTTCTACGGCAAGGCCCTCGAAGAGCTCTTTTCGGCCCTGAAAATAAGCTTGCACAGTGCTCAACAGCAGACTTTTTCCGAATCGGCGAGGACGGCTAAGGAAATTATACGTAGCGCCGTTAGTTACAAGATCGTACACATACAGAGTCTTATCCACATATACATAGCCCTCTTCCCTTATTCTGGGAAAAGAACGAATATCTACGGGATATTTTTTCTGCGTACTCATATTGTACCGTCTATGCTTATACCGTGTCTATTTATACCATGCAAAAATAACAATTATTTTTGAATCCACCAAAAGATGTTTCTCGGGAAACAATGCATTTTGAAATTAATCAGTAACTGGTCGCCTCGGAGAGGCGGTATTTGGTTAACCCCACTCAGCGGAGCGAAGCAACGCTGGGTGGGGTGGGAAGAAAGTGCTGATAGATAGGCTATTCGCCTCGGAGAGGCGGTACTGACTCTGCATCGATGTACCGCCACTCCGAGGCGAATAGCAAAGGAGGATAAAACCCATCGCATTCCCCCCAGCCAATTTCGCTACGCTCAATTGACTGGGGTTAACCAAATACCGCCTCTCCGAGGCGATTATTTGACTTCCCAGGTTTCGCCGGCGAGAATCATGTCGCGGAGGCAGGTAAAGCCTTTCTTGGCGCGGACCTCCTCGACTTGCTGATCGACTGACTCGTTGTAGGTGGGCGAAGCCACATCGCGAATTACGCCGATGGCGAGAGGCAGAGTGATGCCATCCATCATGGCGAGCTGCTGATGCAGGAAGTTGCTCTCGGTGTGAGCATCGTGCACAAGCACATCATCCATGGTGTAGCCATCCTCACCCACGGTCACAGCCTTGAGCAAGAAGCCGTCGCGCACCAGGCCGCGATTCATCTCCTTGCCAAAGAGCATCTTCTCGCCCTGGCGCAGATGGATAGTGCGGTCGGCGCGAACCTCCTTGTCGGTGATAGGATTGTGTATGCCATTGTTGTAGATGACGCAGTTCTGGAGAATCTCAACCACAGATGCGCCCTTGTGCTTAGCGACAGCGAGGAGCACCTCCTGAGTGATAGCCAGCTCAACATCAATCGAGCGAGCAAAGAATTGTCCGCGAGCGCCAAACACCAGTTCGGCCGGGATGAACGGATCCTCGGTGGTGCCGTAAGGCGACGACTTAGACACGAATCCGCGAGCCGAAGTGGGCGAATACTGACCCTTGGTCAAGCCGTAAATCTTGTTGTTGAAGAGCAACATGTTAATGTCGATGTTGCGGCGCACAGCGTGGATGAAGTGGTTGCCGCCGATGGCCAAGCCATCGCCGTCGCCCGAAATCTGCCACACAGTCATCTCAGGGTTGGCAACCTTGAATCCAGTGGCAATAGCGGCAGCGCGGCCATGGATTGTATGGAAGCCATAGGTATTCATATAATAAGGCAGGCGCGAGCTGCAGCCGATGCCGGAGATCACGGCAGTCTTGTGAGGCGGCACGCCCAGCGTAGCCATAGCCTTGTGCAGAGAGTTGAGGATCGCATGGTCGCCGCAGCCAAGGCACCAGCGCACTGATTGGTCACTCTTGAAATTGGCTGGAGTGTAAGCTGTCTGTTCCATTATTTTTCCTCCATGATTTTGTTGACGCCATCCACGATTTCCTTGACGAGGAAGGGCTGGCCCTGTATTTTGTTGATGCGGCGGATGTCGCGGCCCGGGAATTTGGCCTGCAGGTAGTCGGCAAACATGCCAGTGTTGAGCTCGGCCACGATGATGCGCTTGTAGCGCGAGAGGATGTCGGCCGTGTTCTTAGGCAGAGGGTTGATATAGCGGAAATGAGCGAAGGCCACCCGCTTGCCATCGGCGCAGAGCTCCTCGGCAGCAGTGTAGAGATGGCCGTAGGTGCCACCCCAACCGATGAGGATAGTGTCGGCATCCTTGTCGCACAGCACCTCAAGCTCGGGGATGTTGTTGGCAATGCGAGCAATCTTCTCGCGGCGAGCCATCACCATCTTCTCATGGTTGACCGGGTCGGTCGAGATAGCGCTTGTGACAGCATCCTTCTCGAGACCGCCGAGGCGGTGCTGCTGACCCTCGGTGCCGGGGAATGCCCAGTAGCGAACCAGAGTCTCGGCATCTCGCTTGTAGGGCTTCCAGCCCTGCTCAACCTCTTCTTGCGGCAGGTAATGCACCTTGATTTCGGGATAGTCGCTGGCATCGGGGATGCGCCAAGCCGACGAGCCATTGCCGATGAATGCATCGCTGAGCAGAATCACCGGGGTCATGTGCTCGATGGCGATGCGGCAAGCCTCGAAAGCCATGGTGAAGCAGTCAGTAGGCGATGCGGCAGCCACGACAGCCACAGGCGATTCGCCATTGCGGCCGTAGAGAGCTTGCAGCAGGTCGGTTTGCTCAGTCTTGGTGGGCAGACCAGTCGACGGACCGCCGCGTTGCACATCGATTACCACGAGAGGCAGCTCAGCAATGACAGCCAGGCCGATACCCTCGCTCTTAAGAGCCAAGCCCGGGCCCGAAGTAGAAGTCACGGCCAGGTCGCCAGCAAACGATGCGCCGATAGCCGAGCATACGCCAGCGATTTCGTCCTCCATCTGGCAAGCCTTCACGCCAAGGTCTTTGCGCTTGGCCAGCTCCTGCAGGATGTCGGTAGCCGGGGTGATAGGATAAGAACCGAGGAAGAGGGGACGGCCCGACTTCTCAGAAGCCATGATCAGGCCCCAAGCCGTAGCGGTGTTGCCGTTGATGTCGGTATAGATGCCCGGACGCGGGTCCTCAGTCTCGATGCGGTAGGTCGAAATAGTAGCGTGGATGTTTGCGCCATAGTTGTAACCAGCATTGATAACCTTGGCATTGGCCTCAAAGATGGCCGGTTTCTTGGCAAACTTATTCTTGAGGAAGTTGATAGCGCTCTGCAATGGGCGATCAAACAGCCAGCACACCAAGCCGAGAGCGAAGATGTTGCGGCATTTGAGGATGCTCTTGTTGTCCATGCCGGAATCAGCCAATGCGGCCTTGGTCATCGAGGTGATGGGCACATCGAGCACTTGGGCTGTGATGCCGAGCTCCTTGAATGGGTCATTGGTCTCAAAGAGAGCCTTTTTGAGGTCAGCCTCCTTGAATGAATCGATGTCGACGATGATTACGCCGCCCGGCTTGAGGAACTTCACATTCTGCTTGAGGGCAGCGGGGTTCATGGCCACCAATACGTCGCATTGGTCGCCTGGGGTGTGCACATGTGTGCCGACGCTCACCTGGAAACCGGAGACACCGCTGAGCGAACCCTGCGGGGCGCGGATTTCAGCCGGATAGTCGGGGAAGGTCGAAACCTGGTTGCCTACGCCAGCCGACACATTAGTGAAGATGTTGCCGGCAAGCTGCATTCCGTCGCCAGAGTCGCCCGAAAATCTTACGACCACTTTGTCGAGGACTTTCACATTGGTTTTTTCTAACATAGAATGAAAGAGTTAAGCGGTAATTACTGCTGTGTAATTATTGAAGTAAGGTAAATATCTTATCACAAATTTTAAACACGACCTATGTCAAGACATAGGTCAGTGCAAAGATAGCGATAATTTCAAAAATTAAAGCAATATTCTCTATAATTTAGCAATTTATCTCTACAAAATCTTAACTACACCCCTCTATAAAACGAAAAAGTGGACGCCGAAGCCAGCGCCCACTTGGGATTATAATACATGTACCTATCAATCAGTAACGAGTGAACGTACCCACGGTTGGATTGAGATCGACGTCTTCAAGCGTACCGTACAGGTACTTGAGGTATGCGCGACCGAAAGACAGGGTCTGTGTGATAGCAAAGAGCTCCAGGTTTGAGCCAGCCGAGTTGATATAGCTGATATACTCGCCAGTCTCGACATTCTTGACTGCCAGGTAGTAGTTGGCATTGTAGCCATACGAATTCCAGATGCTCTTTTTGATATTCCATACCTCCCAGTCGGTGCTCTCGCCGAATGCGATAGGCTCGCCGATAGCTACATAGCCGTCTTCGTTCTGCTGAGCTGGGAACCAGTCATGGTAGTCGCGGATGTAGAACTGCACCTTGAAATCAACCGGTGTGGTAGCATCCTTGAAGAGGAAGTTGTAGAATTTCATCGAGCAGCCAGCGATGGTATCATTGTCGGTGCCGAGATTCTGGGGTGCCTCGGTCTCCTTGAGCACGATGGGAGCCTTGTCGAAATTGTATACCCAGATCGACTGCAAGCCCTGGGTGAGGGTAGCGCTGTTTGAGTAAGCGAGGTTGTCCATGCTGCCGGTGTAGAAGCGCACGTCCTTGGTGCCAGTAGCATCGTTGTACCAGAGGTTGACAGATCCAGAAGGAATGCCCGAGTAGCGGGTAATCATGGATGAGCCATTGTTGAAGTATGACTTGTCGCCCACATCAACTCTGTACACATAGTTGGCTGTAGTATTCGCTACGGGATTGACGTAGAATACTTGGTAGAGAGCCGAGTTGGGGTCGACATACTGCAGCCCGAAGTCGATGTCCTTCTGATCACAGGAGGTGAGAGTGAATCCTGCGCAGAGGGCAATCATCGTCAAATATTTCAGAATTTTCATAGTTGTCTAATTTGGTTTGTTATTGACCAATGAGTTTTTTGTAGGTAGCGTCGTTGGGATAGCAGAAGTACGGTATCGAGCAATGGTAGTCGTCGGCCATGCCTGAGATCGGCAGGAGCTCGTCAAGATAAATCTTGTTCCATACATACTCAGAGTTGTAGCGAGGACGCACGCGAAAGCAAGGCGAGCCGTTGTTCTTATCGTTGTACGATGTGTTGCGGCTGGTCACGTTTGCGGGATAGAGATAGAATCCCTTGTAAACCTTTGATGCGTCATCGTCGCTCTTCATGTTGACAACAGTTAGGTCCCAGCCATTGCCGTTTGAGGGATATTCGCCCGAGAAGTCGATGTCGTAGAAATACTTGCGCTCGTCAACAAATGCCTCAAGTGCTCCCCAAGGATACAGGTGCACCCACTTTTGCATCATGATGTGCGACAGGGTGAGGTCTGACTCTGACATTTGGCCTACGTACGGACCAGCGAGGTATTCATTAGCGATGGTGGTGAAGTCTGACTTGCTGAGCCAGTCGCCCTGGTGGTAGCCTGAATCTGAGAATTTGCCAGTGGTGATATAGGTAGCGGTGAACTCCATATCAGCCTCGACAGCCTTTTTCCAAGCGGCGAGAGCGGCGCTCTTGTTGCCAGCCTTGAAATGAGCCTCGGCCAGGTCGAATTGAATCTCAGGATAGGTCAGCAGGATGTAGGGAGCTTCGTCGCGATATAGCCAGCGGCCAGAGCCCGCATAGGATGAGCTATAATACGAGTAGGTGAGGCCGTAGAAGTTGGATGAGGTGCCGATAGGACCAGTCACTGATGTGCTTGAGCCACCATAGTACACACACTTGCGCACCTTGTCCCAGACGGTAGTTGAATCCTCCTCGAGGACAGCGGCGTCGCCATCATTGTAATATCGCGAACCAATCTTGATGATAGCGCGAGGGTCGAGGTGACCAGCGATTTCGAGTGTGTCGCAGATAATCTGCTTCTCAGCCAGCTCGTAAGGATAGTTGGCGTAGGTCTCAGCATCGATTTCGTTGGCATTGCGCAGGATCTTTTCGCCAGCGGCATTGTACTGAGGCACAGTGCCGGTAAATACTTGCACAGCGTATTCGTGAGGGAAGTAGCTGCCAGCGAGGTTGCCGCGGTAGGGACCCCAGAAGTTGTTGTAAGCAGAGAGGGCTGCGTCAGCGCCACCACCGCCTACAGTCACGGTTGCATTGTCATCGTTGCTCTGGAATGCCTTTTCAGCATAGCTGACCAGGTCGCTGTAGTAATCGCTTACGAAGTTGTCCTTGCAAGTGAGCGAAGCGAGGTTGCGCACCAGGGTAGCGTAAGCAAATTTCTTCCACTTTGCAGCATCAGCTCCATAGATATAGTCATTGCCGCTGATTGTGGTGCCGTAGTTGCTCTGATCCTCCATCTCCAGGTATTTGATGGCAGTGAGGGCCCACTCGCGGATTTGCGGATAGATGGCATCCTGATAGTCGTAGCTGTATGAGAGCTGCTGGGTCTGGAAAGCCTCGGTCATGGGCATATCGCCGTGCCACTCGGTGCAAAGCTGCCACGAGAAAGCCTTGATGGCATAGCCGATACCAACGAGGGTCCAGTTCTCGGCCTCGATTGACTGGTTGATGAGGTTCTCGAGGTTCATGCCGTGCTCCCAGTATGTCATACGCCACATCTGGCCAGCCGCATCGCTTGAAGCTGAATAGTAGTGGTTGGCAAAGCTGGTGTATGACGATGTGCCCATCATCTGGGTGAGCGGGCCGGCGGCTCGCAGGTCATAATAGACATCTGCAAAAGCCTCTTCGATGCTGGCCAGGTACAGGTAGGCGTCGACATAGTCGGGAGCATCGAGGTTGGTGTTTACGTCGAGGTAGTCGTCACACGCGGTGAGCGATGACAACGCGCAAGCCGAAACAGCCATTGCGGTGATTGTATTTGTGATCTTTTTCATGTTTAATCTATGTAAGATTTGGGGAGATTAGAAAGTGACGCTGCAGCCAACAGTGTAAGTGCGGGGATTTGGGAGACCGAAGCAGTCCCAACCTTCTGCGCCCGAGCCGCCGAGAGATGCCGAGGCACCGTTGCCGACCACGTCGAGGCCCTTATAGTTGGTGATGGTGAAGAGGTCGCTTCCAGCCACGAAGATGCTGGCATTGTCCATTACGCCGTGGGTAGCGCGCTTGAGCCACTTGCTGGGGATGGTGTAGCTCAGACGCAAGTCCTGACAGCGGATATAGTAAACATTCTTTTGGATATAGTCCTCATAGCTGCCGTAGTAGTAGCCATAACCGCTGGTCGATGAGTTGAGACCGAGGGTGACGTTGGTGTAGTTGCGGTTTTCGGTATTCTCGTTGCCGTCTTGCAGCACACCGGTGAGGGTAGCATAGCCTGATTCACGCAGGTCGGCCGACTCTTTGCTGATGCCTCGGTAGTAGAGATAGTAAGCTGTACCGTTGACCATGGTAGCGCCAGTGCGACCGGCAAAGTTGGCTGAGAGGCGCCAGTTCTTGTAGCGCAGGAATGTGTTGATACCATAGCGGAGCTTAGGTTCGCGGTCGCCAACTACTGTCCATTCGCTTGACACCACGGGGCGACCGGTAGTGGGATTAATCAGGATCTCGCCGTAATCGTTGCGCTCGTATCCAAGAGCAGTGATTGAGGTGATAGGCTGCCCCACTGATGTGCCGTTGCGGATATTACCGATAATCCAAGTGTAGGCGTTGTAGTATTCGTCGAGGCCCTCGGGGAGCTCAAGCACCTCTGAGTGATTTTGAGATGCGTTGAAGCCGATGTTCCAAGTGAAGTCCTTGGTGCTGACCACGTCAACATCTACGTGAGCTTCCCAGCCCCAAGTCTTGAACGAACCAACGTTCAGGGTATTGAGCACGAAACCAGTGGCGTAGCTCATACGGAATCCAGATACGATCTGGTCTTCGCACTTGGTGTGGTAGTAGGTGAAGTCACCCTTGATGCGGTCGTTCCAGAGGCGAGTCTCAAAGCCGACCTCATAAGATGTGTTCATCTCAGGCTTGAGGTTGGGGTTCGGGCCAGTGAATCCGTAGCGATAACCGCCGCCATAGTAGTCAGAAGCCTCGAGTTCGGGGTTGATCGAGTTGACGGGAGCGTCCTTACCTACCTGTGCGTAAGATGCGCGCACCTTGAAGAAGTTGAACCATTCGGGCAGAGCGTTGCGGATAAATCCGAGGTCAGAAGGAATAAACGATGCCTCAACTGCTGGATAGAAGTACGAGTTGTTGTCGGTAGGCAGAGTTGATGACCAGTCATTACGAGCGCGGAATGCAGCAAACAGCACATTGTTAATGCCAAACTCAGCGGCCATCGAGATAGCCTGGATGCGACGCTTGGTCTCAGTCTTCTTCGACACCAGGGTCGAGGTGGTACAGTTGTTGATTGAGAAGAAGTCAACCACGAGGAAGTTTGAACCGGATACCGACAGAGCGGATACGGCATTCTCGAGTTGGTGGTAACCAACCTGTGCGCTTACGGTGAAGCGGTCGTCAAAGAACTTATCGTTCCAGCCAGCCAGAATGTTGAGCGTGGGGTCACTGGTATTATACTTTGAAATATTGTACGATCCGCCAGAGCCGTCGTTGTAGCTTTGGTTGTTGGTGCGATAGTAGGGATGAGTACCTACTTGGTAAGTCGAATTACTGAAGTCATAGCCCACCTGAGCGCGAATCCAAGTATTTTTGGTTGGGGTGATGTGAGCTGTCATGGTACCGATAAAGCGGTCGGTCTTGTCCTCGTTGAGATTTTTGTATAGGCCAAAGAGAGGGTTGTACAGGTCAGTATCGGTGTAATTCTCAGGATATTTCATGTGGATGCCATCCTCAGCCAAATACACTGACATATCATCGCTGTTGGGCCAGATATACGAGTAGTAGAGAGGGCCGTACGCGCCATTACGAGCCTTCTGGTTCTCCTGATGGGAGTACTGCATGCTACCCTCAATCTTGAAATATTTGTTGATTTGAGCTTTGCCCGATAGTGAGAGGTTGTTACGGCTCAGTTCG
Source organism: Bacteroidales bacterium (assembly GCA_020860445.1). Lineage (GTDB taxonomy): Bacteria > Bacteroidota > Bacteroidia > Bacteroidales > Muribaculaceae > CAG-873. Next base: position 12,895 of record JAJBUH010000019.1, read on the forward strand.
GTGGTCTTGAGCACGCCGGTCTGGTTGAGCCAAGAAGCCGAAGCACGCATCGAAGCCTTCTCTGTGCCACCCTCGATAGCGACATTGTGGCGCTGGGTGAAACCGGTCTGGTAGAGAGCCTTCTGGTTGTCATAAACTGGGCCAGTGAAGTCACCGCCGAATTTTGAGGTGTAGTACTGGTTGGTAGTACCATAAGCACCGTTGGCGTACTTGGTCTGCACCTCAGGCCAGCCATAAGGATTAGCCCATGAGAATTGGTTGCTGTAGGTCACCGATGCGCGGCCAGCCTTACCTTTCTTAGTGGTAATGATGATAGCGCCATTCGAAGCGTCAGAACCGTAAAGAGCGGCAGCGGCAGCGCCTTTCAGCACGGTCATCTCCTCGATGTCATCGGGGTTGATGTCATTACCGCGCGACGAGAAGTCATAGTAGCGGGGGTCGACCGCTGAATCGTCAGCAAAGCCGGTCACGGGGTCGAATGTGCTGTTGTTGATTGGCACACCGTCGATTACGTACAGCGGCTGATTTGAGCCAGAGAGAGAAGTGATGCTGCGCAAGGTCACCTTGGTTGATGCGCCTGGCTGACCTGAGGTCGATGCGATGTTCATACCTGACACACGGCCCTGGAGGGCGGTGATGAAGTCGGTACGCATGGCATCAGTGATGTCGCTGGCCTTGACATTTTGGGTTGATGAACCCACTGAGCGTGCAACACGCTTTAGACCGAACTCGCCAGTAATCTCCACCTCGTTGAGGAGGGTGCTGGATGACTGCATCACGGCCTGAGCTGTGCCTGCCTTGATCTCCAATGGCTGATATCCAATGAATGTGATCACGAGCGTAGCGCCTTTTTCAGCTGGGAGTTCGTACCTGCCGTCAATATCAGTCACGGTGCTGACATTTGTCCCCTTGACTGTGACAACAGCTCCAATGAGAGGTTCGCCATCTTCGTCGATGACAGTACCCTTTACGGTTGTTCGGGTTTGGGCCTGCGCGTCAAAGCCTGTCAGAGACAGCTGACCATCGCAGAGCGCTCCATACGGGAGACTCGCCCCTAACCCCAACATCGATAGCAGTAAGAATCGTTTCTTCATGAATCTACGGAGTTTCTTGTTAATATTTAGATGAATAAACCCATGTTATCTTTAAGGTAAAAGTGTTATGTGACATTCCAGTCCCTGCAGAGCTGAGCTCTGCGGTCACCAGTCTACGAGGAATAGGATCGAATTTCTGTCTACAATTGTTAATTGCATAGGATCAAATTTCTGTCTATGATCAATCGCTTAGTGAGTTTTCCTGATTTTGGTTGACTCAAAATTGCCTTATTCCTATGTTTAGTTGA
>JAJBUH010000020.1 GCA_020860445.1 Bacteroidales bacterium
GCGTTCTCTTTTTTTTATGCAATTTTAGTACCGGGGTATGAATAATTTAGGTTAGGTATTTCGCATATCAATGATTGGCAGTAACTTTGCAGTGGAAAATATACGAAATTGTTTTTATAATCAGAGCCGCGAGCCTTAACGCGGCCTCGAAATAAGACCGCTCCCGACGATTGTGAAATCCTCGGGAGCGGTTTTTGTAACCATAAAACCACAAGGGCATAAAACCACAAGGGCATAAAACCATAAAGGGATTGGGTTAGAGGCGGGAGAGGGTGTCGATTAGTTGTTGGCCGAGACCGATGGTGTAGCCTGAGGTGACAAAGACTACGCGATTGAAGGTGTCGGCGATGATGAAGATTGGTGCGGCGTTGGGATCGAGCTCCATGCCAGTTATAATCTCCTGAGCTATTCCGCTCTCTGCCTCTGCGCCGAGATGGGCGGTAGTTGGGAGCTGAGGGGCAAGTTGGTTGGCGCGAGCCTCATAGGGCGTGGAGAATAGGATCAGCATCGGCGTGCCGTTGGCCTCGAGCTCGGAGCGCAGAGCGATGATGTCGCGCAGAGCGTGGTTTGAAGGCTCGTGATTGTTGGCAACGATGCCGAGGATGTAATACCCGCGTCCCGTGGTGGAGAGGATTGAGCGTTGAGCCTCGGTGGCGAGATCGTAATAGAGGTTTTCTGAGTTGAAATTTCCGATTACTTGTACCTCATCTGTGGCTTGGCGTATGTTGAGTGGCACATGGGTGGTGCCATTATCCTTGACATCAAAGAAATCAACCTGAGCCAATACGCTGCCATTGGCCAAGCGCTGGCCAGTGACCAGCATATTCTGGCCAGTCTCGAGCGCTATGGGTCGCTTGAAATCTTTGCTCCAGGTGGCTCCTTCGTCATAATTCAGCAGTTGTGGGCATCCATCAGCGATGTGCGAGAGGGTGAAATGGGTATAGTAAGCCGGGTCGGTGATATGGCCGGTTTTCTTGTAATCAAGTTGCACCAGTCCCTTGCTTACCGAGCCCTCTTGGGCATTTTGCGAGGGTTGCACTTTTGTCGCCTCTCGCTCTCGGCCTTGCTGGTCGATGTATTTTGGCATGCCGTTGACCGGGTCGATGTATGCTGGGATGCCCATTGCGCGAGCGCCAGCCACAAAGAAGATATTGCGTGAGGGGGCATCTGTACGCTTTAGCTTCATCACAGATGCGGGTGACATTCTTACTGTCGAGGGTTGCCACTGCTGGTCGGCTTGGATATTGGCTGCGACCCAATCCTCCCACAGTTCGGGCTGGGTTTGGAATGTGCGGCGTAGGCTGTCGCTGAAGGTTTGGTAGAACTCAGCGCGGAATGGCTTGAGATGCTCATTCTCGATGCGGGGCGAAAGTGCCCATCGGTTGTAGGTCGGCTCGTTTGGCACTTCGAGCAGCATGGCATCATTTAAAACTTCGATTGGTATGTCGGTCCAATCCTTGTTGGTGACATAATCGAGCATGGCTTGGCCTTGTGCCTTGCGTTCATCAGGCAGAGAAGATAGGAATTGGTCGAGCACTGCTCGATGGCCGCGCGACTTGTCAACAAAGGTCGCTATGTAGGCATTGCGGATTGAATCTTCCTGTGCCAGCCGCTCGGCGTTTCTCGCTTTGGCCTCTGGGGCAACCTGCGGCAGGGAGCCAGACTGGGCTGGGGGAGTGATGTCGATTTGGAGTGAGGCTGGTTTTGAACCGGGAAGGATTTGTAATTCTACGGTTTTGTCCTGGCCGACTGTCGCTTTTTCAAAAGCGTAACCATCAGGGGTTGTGGCCCAGACTATCAAATCGCCCTTTCCAGCCACAATCGAGGCACGGCCCTCGGCATCGGTACGCTTGGTGGCTATCGGGTATAGCTCGGCGTAGTTGTAGAGACGGAAATCCACGACGGCATCCCTTATGAAATTGCCGATTGAGTCGACCACGATGGCCCACAGGGTGTCGACTGGCGCATAGTTGGCAGTGACGTTGATGTCGGTGTACATCGGGGTCTCGAGCAATTTCTCCTCGGGGCCGTCGTAATGGCCGAGGGTGCGCGTATTCATCAGCATGCCTCGCGAGGCGGGAGCGTTGAACCATCCCAGGTCGAGCTGCGCCTCGGGTTCGCAAGCGCCGAGGAAGTGCCACTCGCCATCGGCCCAAGCCTCAACCCAAGCGTGGTTGTCGTCGGTGTGCGCCCAGCGCGGAGTGTAGACTTGGCGCGCTGGGATGCCTACAGAGCGCAAGGCTGCCACGGCGAATGTTGACTCCTCGCCGCAGCGGCCAATGGCGCTGCTCACTGTGGCAAGGGGCGAATGAGTGCGACCGTCTGAGGGCTCGTAGGTGGCTTTTTCGTGACACCAATGGTTGACCTCCAGGATGGCATCAGCCATGCTTAGGCCCTCGATACGAGGCTTGAGTTCGTTGTAGAATACTCGGCGATGCTCATCGAGGTTCTCGTTGTTGACGCGCGGCGGCAGTACGAAATGTCGAAATTCGCGGTCGGGCACCGTTTTGCCCCAGGGCATCTCCTCGCGGGCCTGGAGAGCCAAATCGACATTCTCGAGGAAATACTCGCCGGGATAGTCGGTGACATCGGGCAGGGGCGTGTAGGCGTAGAGAAACTCGAGGCATTGGCGTTGCTCGGGGCTAAGGTCGGTGTCCAGAATGGAGAAATATTCTGGAGCATTGATGGCCTCTTGGCGCGCCTTAAGGTCGGCTTGCACTTGGGCATCGGATACATGCATCTCGGTTTTGGCGCAGGCTGTGCATAGCACCACCAGCAGCAGAGGCAGAAACTTGGTTTTCATCATTGGTTAATGGATGCTACGATCTGTGAAACGATTTTCATGCTGGTGACACGGTATGAGCCGGTGTCGGCGAGGCCCATCCTCACCTTGTCTTCAAAAGCGCTATCTCCGTTGACCTCTACGCTGGCCGAGGCGTGGATTTCGTTTATGCCTGTCAGGTCGAGTATCTGGCGGGCGTTCTCGGGGTTTACGCCAGAGGCGGCTATCAGCTTGATACGGCCTTGGGCTTGGTCGTTGAGCACTCTGAGCATGGGTATTCCCTCCAACGCTGTGGGTTGCAATCCGGAGGTGAGCAGGTGGTCGCATCCAAGCTTGATGATATCCTCAAGGGCTTGGTATGGGTCGCGGCAGTGGTCGAAAGCGCGGTGGAAGGTCACAGTCATGCCTTTGGCGCGGTCTATGAGGTCGGCAGTCATGGCTGTGTCGATATCGTCATCGTCGGTGAGCACGCCGATTACCACGCCGTCGGCTCCGAGTTCGCGCGCTATGGAGATGTCGTCGAGCATGGCGAACTTGTCAAAATCCTCGTAGTAGAAATCGCCGGGACGCGGGCGGATGAGCACGTTGAGTTTGGCTTTGCTGCGTGCCAGGGATAGCATGCTGCGGGTGCGGCGTATCAAGCCGTAGCTCGGGGTGAGACCGCCGAGTTCGAGAGCCGAGCAGAGTTCGATACGGTCGGCTCCGCCTTTGATGGCAGCGGCCACGCTGACTAAATCGTTGCAGCAAACTTCGAGTATGGGTTTCATAGGTGTCTGTGTTTTGTGGTATTTTGGGCAAAATTACTAATTCTTTTCCAATCCGACCCAATTATTGTCAAATATTTGCTACCTTTGTTGGTGGATTTGAGGATGAGAGCCGTGCTACGCACTCTTAGGTAGAGAGTAGTATATTTGCTTACCCCACATTCCGTGCTCCGCACTCCATGTGGGGTTAATAGACAAGAATCGTGCTACGCACTGATTAGTATGAAGACATCGACAGAGCGAAATAGGGCGATTGACGCGCTCAGGGGTTTTGCGATGCTGATGGTGGTGTACCACCATGTGTTGCAAAAGGCGTGGGAGGCCGACACGGCACTGTCGGCTATCTCGGGTTATTGGCGTATGCCCTTGTTCTTCTTCATCAGCGGATTTTTGGCGAGCGGCTTGTATGATTGGGCGCTATTTAAGTGCCGGTGCGCCAATCGGCTGCGCTATCAGCTGATGCCTACGGTGGTGATGGCGCTGGCGTTTTGCGCGGCTTTTGGCATCTCGGTGATGGATATGCTTGAGATGTCCACCAAGATGGGATACTGGTATCCTTACGCCTTGGCGGTGATTTGCATCGCATATATGGCCTTGTCTTTTGGCTTAGGTTTGTTGGGGTGTGGCCGCAGGGGCCAAGCCACAGTGATGGCCACGCTGGCGCTTGGTCTTGGTGCTTTGGCGATTTATACCAAGGGGATGGCGTTTGGCACGGCTGAGCGGTGGATTGATATCTTTGCTGCCCGCAAAATCGTGGCTATGGCACCGTATTTCTTGGTCGGGGTGACGGTTGGATTATACCGCGAGAGGTGGAATCTCCTGCTGGGGCGCCGCTGGGTGGTCGGCGTGTGCCTTATCGCCTTTTTGCTATGCTGCAAATGGCAATGGTTTGACCTGCCGGTCAATTACCTCAAGGGCCTGTTGGGCATAGCATCTATGTGGGGAATTTTCTCTTTGCTTGCAGCCTATTTCTCTGCAGCCAACCTTGCCGTGCGCAATCCCGCCGCTGCTCGCCTCGGCGCAGCCCTCTGCGCCCTGGGTCGCTCCACGCTCCCTGTCTACCTGCTCCACTATTTCCCCATCGCCCTCCTCGCCGCCACCGACCTCAGCATCCTCCTTCCCGTCGACGCCCATCCTCTCTTCCGCCTCCTCCCCCTCATCACCGCCATCCTCATCACCGCCCTCTGCCTCCTCATCTCCCGCCTCCTCCGCCGCTACCCCTCCCTCCACCGCTTAACCCTCGGGCGCCCATAAATTTTGGTAGATGTTGATTTGGTAATTACTGGAAAAAACATTAACTTTGCGTATTAATGCGAAGGAAATGACTCTATATCCACTCGGAATACAAAGCTTTCCCGATCTGATAAGAGACGGATATGTGTACGTAGATAAGACTGCCCTTATCTACACGCTGACTCATACATTCCGTGGATGCTTCTTAAGCCGTCCTCGCCGCTTTGGCAAAAGCCTCCTCCAATCTACGATTGAGGCCTATTTCCAAGGCGAGAAAGATTTGTTTAAGGGGCTGGCCATCGAAAATCTTGAGACAGAATGGGCCCAGCATCCTGTCATTCATATCGATCTAAACAATGGCACATATACCTCAAAAGAAGAGTTGACAGAGAGTCTTATTGAGGTTTTAGAGGATTTGGAGGATACTTACCAGGTTAGTAATCCTAAAAGAACTTTAGGGGGTCGGTTTAATGATGTCATTAAAAAGGCTTATGATTCAGCCAACAAGCAGCGTGTAGTCATTCTCATTGATGAGTATGACAAGCCACTACTTGAAGTGATTCAAGATGAAGAGGCACAAAACGAATACAGAAAGGTCCTAAAGCCATTTTATGGCACCTTAAAGAAGGCTGAACGATATATCCGATTCATCTTTATAACTGGTGTCACTAAATTCGCGAAATTGAGTGTCTTTAGTGATCTTAACCAGCTTAAAGACATTTCTCTATTGCCAGAGTATGCCACGATTTGCGGCATCACCACGCAAGAGATGCTTTCCAACTTTTATTCAGGGATAGAGGGGTTTGCCGCCAAGAAAGGGTATGGCATAGAGAAAATGGTGACCGAATTGGAGCGCAAATACGATGGCTATCATTTCTCCAAAACCATGGAGGGCGTATTTAATCCTTTCAGCCTATTGAATGCCCTTAACGATAAGGAGTTGAGTGACTATTGGTTCCAAACTGGCACTCCAAATTTTTTGGTTGAGGCTCTTCAGGAACATCATTGGGATTTGTCAACTTTGTCGGGATATAAAGCCGATGCTGATTTGCTGACAAGCATAGAGTCGATGCACTCAAATCCAATCCCGGTCATTTACCAAAGCGGTTATCTCTCGATAAAAAGGTACGAAGAGAAAAGCGAAACCTACATATTGGATTTTCCTAACGAAGAAGTAGAGCGTGGCTTCCTCCGCTATCTATTGCCTCGCTACACCGACATTGGCAATTCTACAAGCAAAGATGAGATAGATAAATTTGTTGAAGAAGTAAGACGAGGCGAACCAGTCGGATTCCTACTCCATCTCCAAGCTTTGTTGGGAGGTTGGAACTATGACCTTATACTTGATCGTGAGGCGCATTACCAGAATGTGCTTTTCGTAATCTTCTCTTTGATAAAGTTCCAAGTGAAAGCCGAACCGCGCATAAGCAATGGCCGAATTGACCTGGTGGTAGAAACAGATAAATTTGTTTACATCATGGAGTTCAAATATAAAGGAACAGCTCAAGAAGCCATCGATCAGATTCACAACAAAGGCTATGCCATCCCCTACCAATGTGACCCACGCACCATCTACCTGATGGGCATTAATTTTGATGCCTCGACTCGCAACATAGACCCCAATTGGATAATCGAAGAATTCCTAAAACCGTAAAAAGCGCACTGGTACAAGGGAACGTCCCCTGTACCGCTATTTTGATTTAATGGTCAAATCCTCAGCAATATTTTTTTGAAGGGGTTTCGATGGGGAGGGAATAAGGTTGGGCTTTTTAAACCAACAGGGGGGTAGGGTTGTTATATTATTTGGTGAAAAAATATACCGATTGCAAAAAAATAATTGTTAACTTTGCAAAAATAATCCGCAAACCAAATACCGCTATGGCAAAGAAAGCAACCTCCTCAACCCCAAAGAAAGCGACTGAAGACAAGCAGTCGGCCCCCGAGCTGACCGCTGAAGAGAAGCAGGCACAAGAGCGCCTGGCTCACCGCCTACCCATCATAAAGAACGACCCCTGGCTCGAGCCTTTCGAGGCTGCCATCGAGGGGCGTCACCACGATTTCCTGCGCAAGGAATATGAATTGACACAAGGCAAACAGTCGCTCACCGACTTTGCCAACGCTTACAAATACTTCGGCCTCCACCGCGAGAAGGACGGCAGTTGGATATTCCGCGAGTGGGCTCCCAACGCCACCTCGATCACCCTGATCGGCGACTTCTCGGGCTGGAAAGAAGAACTCAAATACCAGCTCCATCCCCTCGGCAACGGCGTATGGGAAATCCATCTCAAGCCCGACGACCTGAAACAAGGCCAACTCTTCAAGATGATGGTGCACTGGGAGGGCGGCTACGGCGAACGCCTTCCGGCTTATGCCAACCGCGTGGTGCAAGACGAAAAGACCCACATCTTCTCGGCCCAAGTATGGGTGCCCGATGAGGAGTACAAGTGGGAGTGCCGCGAGTTCAAGCCCGACACCAAGCCTCTGCTCATCTATGAGTGCCACATCGGCATGGCTCAGGAGAAGGAGGGCGTAGGCACCTACGATGAGTTCCGCGAGAACATCCTGCCGCGCATCCATGCCGACGGCTACAACGCCATCCAGATTATGGCTATCCAGGAGCATCCTTACTATGGATCGTTTGGTTACCATGTGTCAAACTTCTTCGCTCCCTCATCGCGCTTCGGCACACCTGAGCAGCTCAAGGCTCTGATTGACAAGGCACACGAGATGGGCATTGCCGTGATTATGGACATTGTGCATAGCCACGCTGTGAAGAATGAGAATGAAGGCCTGGGTCGCCTCGACGGCAGCTACAACCAATATTTCTACGGCGACCATCGCCGCGAGCATCCGGCGTGGGATTCGCTCTGCTTCGACTATGGCAAGAACGAAGTGCTGCACTTCCTGCTCTCCAACTGCAAGTATTGGCTCGAAGAGTTTCACTTCGACGGCTTCCGTTTCGACGGCGTGACCTCGATGCTCTACTACAACCATGGCTTGGGCCAGGCATTTGGCAGCTATGATGACTATTACAATGGCGGACAAGACGTCAACGCCATCACATACCTCACCCTCGCCAACAAGCTGATCCACGAGGTGAATCCTCACGCCATCACCATCGCCGAGGAGATGAGCGGCATGCCCGGCTTGGCTATCCCTGTGGCCGACGGCGGCATCGGATTTGACTACCGCATGGCTATGGGCATTCCCGACTATTGGATCAAGATGCTCAAGGAGAAGAAGGACGAGGATTGGCACCCCACCTCGATATTCTGGGAGCTCACCAACCGTCGCGCTGATGAGAAGACTATCTCTTATGTCGAGAGCCACGACCAGGCTCTGGTAGGCGACAAGACTGTGATCTTCCGCCTCATCGACAAGGAGATGTACTGGCACATGATGAAGGACGACGACAATATGGTTGTGGCTCGTGGCTTGGCGCTGCACAAGATGATACGCCTCGTCACCCTCGCCACTATCAATGGCGGCTACCTCAACTTCATGGGCAATGAGTTTGGTCATCCCGAGTGGATTGACTTCCCACGCGAGGGCAATGGCTGGAGCTACAAGTATGCACGCCGCCAGTGGGACCTCGTTGACCGTCAAGAGCTGAAGTACATCTATCTGCAGGACTTTGACAATGCCATGATCCATCTGGTATCAGGCATCTACAACTTCCAGGCTCTGCCCGTGGTGAAGCTGTGGGAGAAGGATGACGACCAAGTGCTGGCATTTATGCGCGGCGACTATGTGTTTGTGTTCAACTTCTCGCCCACGCAATCGTTCACTGGCTATGGCATCCTCGCCCCTGGCGGCAAGTATCGCACGGTGCTCTCGACCGACAATCCGCGCTTTGGCGGCTACGGCAACATCGATGAGAAGGTCGAGCATTTCACCCAGCCCGATCCTCTCTACGCTCCTCACGGAATGGAGTGGCTGCGCCTCTACATCCCGTCGCGCTCAGCCATGGTCCTCAAAAAGGTGCGCCAATACAACAAAAAGAAATAGCCACCATAAAACCGGAACCATAAAACCATAAGGACATAAGAATTATAAGTCCCTAAGGTTCTACATAAAGTAAGCCCGAGATGCCCTCTTTGAGCCTCTCGGGCTTTCTTTACGTCCTTAAAAGTGCGTGATTTTACATTTTTACGTCCTTAAAAGTGTGTAATATCGCATTTTTACGTCCTTAAAAGTGCGTGGTTTTACATTTTTACGTCCTTAAAAGTGTGGGATACTGCATTTTTAAGGACGTAAATTTGTTGGAGTAGGAGATTTTTAGTAATTTTGCTCGACTCAAATTTATATACTTATGGAACGTAAAGCTCTTAATGATATCATAAAATGGAATCAGAGGCAGTCATTCAAACCGCTGGTGCTCAATGGGGCGCGTCAGGTGGGAAAGACTTGGCTGATGAAGGAGTTTGCCAATAGATATTATCCGGGCAACTATGTGTATATAAATTTTGAGGACGAAGAGGACCTGAAGACTCTGTTCCAGCAAGACTTTGACATCTCCCGCATAGAGACGACCATAAAGATTGTCAAGGCGGTTGAGATAAATAAGGATACCTTGTTTTTGTTCGATGAAATACAAGAGGCGAAACGCGGTACAATGGCCCTCAAGTATTTTTATGAGAAGGAACCCGAGCGGCGCATAATCGCCGCGGGGTCGATGCTGGGATTGTCTCTGCACAAGGATGACTCATTTCCGGTAGGCAAGGTAAGTCTTCTAAACGTTTATCCTCTTGACTTTGAAGAATTTTTATGGGCCACTAATAACAAAATCCTGGATGATCAAATCGTAGAGCAACAATGGAGCGTGCTCGGCAGCCTAAAGAACAAAACTACCGAATTGTTGAAGCTGTATTATTTCATAGGAGGCATGCCTCGGGTGGTGCTGGAATTTATCAACACTAATGATCTCAACGAGGTGCGCCGAGAGCAGACCGAACTGTTGGCTTCATACCAGCTGGATTTCTCCAAACATGCTCCTACCGAAGAGGTGCCACGCATCAGGATGGTATGGGCCTCTATTCCATCACAATTGGCCAAGGAGAATCGGAAGTTCATCTATGGTGCCCTGAAAAAGGGGGGTAGAGCCAAGGAGTTTGAGATTGCCATCGAGTGGCTCAGGGATGCAGGGCTCATCTATAAGGTCAATCGGGTATCTACTGGCGAGATGCCATTATCGGCTTTTGTCGATTTGAATGCGTTTAAGATTTATATGCTCGATACGGGGCTGCTGGGCGCAATGGCTAATCTGTCTCCTAAGGCGGCGGTTTTGGGCAACGACTTGTTTATGACCTATCGCGGGGCCCTTACCGAGCAATATGTCTACCAGCAAATGCGACCCCTGTTGGGGGAGGCTATCTATTACTGGTCGGCTGATAATTCACGCGGTGAAGTCGACTTCGTAATAGAGGCCGAGAACTCTATTGTACCCATCGAGGTCAAGGCTGAAGAGAATCTGCGCAGCAAAAGCTTGCGAGCTTTTTGTGACAAATGTCATCTTAACGATGCCCTCAGGTTCTCCCTCGCCGACTATCGCCGCCAAGACTATCTGACCAACGTCCCCCTCTATGCCGTAGGCCAATACCTCTCCACCCTGATATCCTGACCGAGCTCTTTAAAACAAGGGAGGATTGCTATGAGTCTTTCTAATAACAGTTTTTGGAGAGATAATTTTGGGATTAAGATAAAATTGAGTAATTTTGTGGTAGAATCCTAAACTATTGGTCGATGAGGGGAGGAAGAGACTCGGAATCGGCCAGCCTTTAACAAATGCCACATGAGAAATTTTGTCTGCATAGTGATATTCTGCCTTTTCGCTGTTAGCCTGATGGCTCAGACCAATGGCGGAATTTTCTATAACGGCGCTGAGATATCCAATTCGCGCATTATAGGAGAGAGCACCAATATGATGACCTCGATGCTGACTCGCGGACTGGTCAAACCAAAAAGCGACTTTCATATCGAGGGCAAACATTCTATGACACAGATTGATGAGGCGCGCCCGACCTTTGAGGTGGTCTTCAATGTGAGAGACGAGCGCTACGGGGAGGTATTCACCGATGAGGATAATTTTGAGAAAATGTTCCTCATACGATTGAAAGATTCCAAAAATGGCCGAAAGCTGGAGAACGGTGTGGCGGCTATATTCTCATCTAAAGGCTCACCCTCAGAAAAGTACATAATACCACTGAGCGTGGAGGAAGTTGGGAGTGGAACATTTCGGGTAGTGCCCCGCGAGGAACTTAAAAAGGGAGAGTATGCGTTTTGGTTCAACGTACAGATACCCGATGAGGATGCAGCTGACGGGGAGAAGCCCTTGAATACTGTGTTTGACTTCTCAATCGTAGATGCAGTATCGAAGGATTCTAAGAGCACCCCAGTTCAGGTTGCTCAAGTAGAAACCTCTACTAAATCACAGGCCACAACAGCGGCTTCTGTCAAGGTTTCGGATGTTGACCTGGATATCCCCTTGGGCGGAAGTGATGTCAACGAGAGTACGTTTGCGGTAATCATTGCCAACGGGCAATACCAGAAGGTGGCGCATGTAGAGCATGCCGAGAATGACGGGCGCGTGTTTGAGGAGTATTGCAGCAAGACCTTGGGCATCCCCGACACCCATATCCGCAGCTACTACAATGTGACCTACGGCGACCTGTTGGATGCTGTCGAGGACATAAAGTCGATAGCCACCGCTAAGCGCGGTGACCTAAACATCATCTTCTACTACGCTGGCCACGGCATTCCCAATGAGGAAACCAAGACCGGCTACTTGTTGCCGATCGATGCCGATGGCAAGCAGATGAGGGTCTGCTACCCCCTGAAAGAGCTGTACGCCGAATTGGGCAGCCTACAGGCCAACAACGCTGTGGTGTTCCTCGACGCCTGCTTCTCGGGCGCGGCCCGTTCGAGCGGCGACATGCTCATCCCGGCTCGCGGCGTGGCGATCGTGACCAAGGACAACATTGACGGCAAGCTGGTGGTGTTCAGCGCGGCCAGCGGCAGCCAGACGGCCATGGGGTACGATGAGCAGGGCCACGGCCTCTTCACCTACTTCCTGCTCAAGAAGCTCAAGGACACCAAGGGCTCGGTCGACCTTGGCTCGTTGGCCGACTACATCCAGGAGAATGTCTCTCTGGAATCCCAGCTGAAAAACCGCAAGCAGCAGACTCCCACCGTCATGGCAGGCAGCGCCTACGGCGATGCCTGGAAAAAACTCACCCTAAACAAGTAATGGGATTAACAATTACCGTTCTATTCTCCTATTTTTGAATAATAATCTTTTCTGAGGGAAAAGTTGTTTTTGAAGTAAACATTTCATATATTTGCAAAGTAATTTGATAGAGTATGTTTACTACGCCGCAGATACTTGCCATGCTAAAGGATTTCCGAGCTCGCCGAGGCGAAGAGTTTGGAATAGAAAAGTTGGGCCTGTTTGGAAGTTGCGCCAGAGGAGAACAAAGAGAGCAAAGCGATATCGATATATGCATTAAAATTAACAAGGGTGGCTTAATGTTTTTCTATGGTATCCAGATGGAACTGGAGAAGCTATTTAATCGGAAGATTGACTTGATTTCACTCGGGGCCGCTTTACGTCCGCTGTTTAAAAAGGAATTGGAAAGAGATGCTATATACGTCTAATGATAAAATCATTGAATTAATCGATTTCATTATTAAGCAAGGTGAGTTTATCTTAGAAAGCACCGAAAAGATTAATTCCTTTGAGGATTTCAAAACCTCGCTTTGGGGTGTAACAGTCTTCAATTCTACCTGCATGTGCCTTCAGACCATAGGAGAAACCATCAATAAAATTGATCAAGCTACGGAAAAGACGGTCTTAAGAGTATGGTTCCCAGAGTATCCATGGGTACAAGTAATAGCTTTGAGAAACATAATATCCCATAATTATCAATCTATAGATGAAGAATTAGTTCTCAGGGCCGCAAAAGAGGAAATTCCAGAACTATTACTTAAAATCCAAGAAGTAAGGGATTATTTTTTGTCATTATAACAAATTCAACTATTAAGAGTGAAAAATCTACAGAGGGAAATATTTGGGCCGTGATTTTGTGATATCAAATATATGTGTTAACTTTGCCTTAGTTCTAACATTTTTGTGAGATGGATTGAACATTTTTGTGAGATGCTTTGAACGTTTTTGTGAGATGGATTGAACATTTTTGTGAGATGGATTGAACATTTTTGTATATGGAATACAAACTGCCTATATATCAAGAGATTGTCGAGAGGCTCAATGAGCCTCGAAATAAGATGCAAGTCATCGTTGGCCCTTGAAAACGACCTCCCCAAAGCCATCGGCTATGGGGAGGTCGTTACTTATTCTTCCAGCAATTTCTTGACATTCTCTATGCTAAGGTTGGTCAGAGCTGCGATTTGTTCTATGGAGAGGCCCATCTTCTGCCCTCCCTTCACAATCTCGATGTCTCGCTCAAGCCTCCCTTCCTCACGCCCTATTTCTCTGCCTTTTTTTATGCCTTCCTCTCTGCCTTCCTCTCTGCCTTCCTCTCTGGCAGAGTTAACGATATTTTGGCTGTCGCGCATGCGCTTGAGGCTCATTTCGTAGGCCTGATATTCCTCTCTTGACAGGTTGCTGACCTCGGCGAGGTTGAAAAAGCTGCGGAACAGGTCATCGTTTAGCTTTTCGGGTATGTCATTTAGCTTGTTGATGTTCTTGATGATGTAAAGCCAGTATTCCTTGCGGTCCTCCAAGTCGTCAAGATCCTTGATGAACTTGGGCATCTCAAGGAAATAGTAAACCAGCTTGTCGTAAAAGACTGTCTCGGTGTCCTCATCAATCAGCTTGACAGTATGCTTGAAGTTTGGCTTGATTGCGTAATCCAGCATGGCGAAGTTGAGAAAAGCCACCATGTAGACCCTGGGCGATTCATAATTCCACTCGCCAGGCTGTGCGGCCTTCTGAATGGGGGTAATGGAATAGTACACAGCCCTATCAATGAATCGTTTCTGAATCGAATTCAGAATCTCCACGATGATGCGCTGATGATTCTGTGTTGTGCAGTAGAGAGCGAAAAAGGCATTGCGGTCTCCAGGCAGAATTCCGAGTTGCTCGGTGTTGGCATAAATGAAGTCGACTATCTTGTCCTTTTCTCCGAACAGGGAATTCAGGAAGTCGATCAAACAAGCTTTGTTGTTCTCGGAGCCGAACATCCTTTTGAAACCGAAGTCGGTGAAGGGGTTTATGTATCTTTCGGTGTACATGGTCAATGGTTTTAATGTCTAACCTAAATTATTCATACCCCGGTACTAAAATTGCATAAAAAAA
>JAJBUH010000204.1 GCA_020860445.1 Bacteroidales bacterium
TAAGTCTTAACAATTAGTTTAAACCATTTCATAATTTGTTTTTCAGAATCAATAGATTGGTTTAAATTTGAAGCCGAAAATACAATTTAAGGTATGAAGATCCTATTTTTGTCACTTGCGACTGCTTTGCTATTAGTAGGTTGCAGCACTGGAAATAATTACGATTGGAGCGACATCGCTCCCTCTTCTCCTGGCACAAGCGGGAGCGGTACGACATCTGATGATGGCAACTCGCCCGACTTCGACCCTGTGATTTCTGCCTGGGACGGCCAGAAAGCCACTGATTCTGCGTCAGATGCCGTAGGCTCTGACAAGGATTTCTATCACGAACTCAACACCTTCAGCAATACCGTGACGGTCACTTACAGCGGCTCTTCGGCCACGGTAAGCTCGACCAACAGCCAGATTCTGACCAATGTGACTGGCGCCTATGTCACCATCGATATGGCTACCAACGATGTTGACAAGACCGAGATTATCCTAAAGGGCACCAGCACCGATGGTGGCCTGAAAGTGTACGGAGCCAGCAAATTCAAACTCACCCTCGATGGGGTGGACCTGACATCGCAAATCGGTCCGGCTATCAATAGCCAGTGCAAAAAGCGCATCTATGTCGATGTGGCCGATGGCACAGAGAATAGTCTGGTCGATTGTTCGAAATATAGCAATGACCCATATTATCTGTCGGGAAGCAGCGCCGATGACGAGGATCGCAAGGGCTGTTTCTTCAGCGAGGGCAACCTGATTTTCAGCGGTACTGGCGTGCTGCAAATTACAGGCAATAAGAAGCATGGCCTCTGCACCGACGGCTACATCTATGTGCGTCCCGGCGTGACCCTGGTTGTCAACAATGCTGTCAAGAATGCCATACATGTCAAGGGCGACACCGACGATGGCATCGGCGTGCGCATCATGGGCGGTCTGATTTATGCCTACACCAATGGGACCGCTGGCAAGGGCATCAAGTGCGACTACGATATCGATATCCAAGGCGGCACATTGCAACTCAATACCGCTGGCGGATCGGAATATGATTCCGACGAAAAAGATACCTCATCGCCGGCCGGACTGAAGAGCGACACCAACATTTATATCAGCGGTGGTACCCTCACCCTCAAGAGCACTGGCACTGGAGGAAAAGGCATCAATGCCGATGGCAAGGTGTCAATCAGCGGTGGCACAACTACTGTCACAACCACTGGTGGCAAATTCACCTATAGCCAGAGCCTGACATCTTCGCCCAAGGGCGTACGCGCTGAGGGCAATATCGATATCAGCGGGGGTGTGCTCAACATTTCGGTCACTGGCCAGAGCGACAGTAGCGAAGGCCTTGAGAGCAAAGCCTCGATGACCATATCGGGCGGCGATGTATATGTATGGGCCTATGAGGATGCCATAAATGCCTCATCAGCCTTTACGGTGACTGGCGGTAGAGTTTACGCTTATTCCTCAGCCAACGACGGAATTGACAGCAACGGATCGCTTACAATCTCGGGCGGATTGGTGATCGGAGTCGGCGGCAGTTCGCCTGAGGGCGGCATCGACTGCGATTCGAGCAGCCGATTCCTAATCAATGGCGGCACAGTAATCGGCATGGGAGGCACGCTACAGAGCAGTCCGTCGAGCTCGAGCAAGCAGCGCGTATTCGTGCTCAACAGCGTGTCGATCTCTAAGGGTACCAACCTGGCCCTGCTCGACCCCAATGGCAGCCCATTGGTGACATTTACCATACCTCGCACCCTCAGCAGCGGCAACTACACAGTCAGCTGCGCTGACATCACCAGCGGCTCGACCTATACGCTGTCGTATGGAGGCACCCTCACCGATACCACAACTTGGAATGGCTGCGGCATTGGTGGCACCTGGACTGACGGCACCAGCCTCGGCACCATCACATCATCAAGCGTAATCACCACCTCAGGCGGCTCAGGCTCGATGGGCGGTGGAGGCAACATGGGCGGAGGTGGCCACATGGGCTGGTGGTAAGGCCCGGCTCGAGCAGCCTCGATAATCTCGATAGTAACGATATTATCGATAATATCGATAATCCATGATAATCTAAATTTACACTATTTTTGACTGATGAAAAGGATAGGTTTTTTTATTTTGGCGGTCGCAGCCGCTGCTTCTGTCTCAGCTCAGCAATGGGTTGGGATAGAGCAGTGGGCGCGTACTGCGCCTGAGCGTTATTGCTCAAAGGAGGCTGTCTGCTCTGGCACCAATCTGCATGTGGCTGCCAATGACCAGCAGCTTTGTGTCGAATTGTTCGTCACCGAATCTATGCTGCAACGCAGCCTATTGCAGCGCGGCTTGGAGCTGCGCATCGACCCTGCTGGCAAGAAAAAGAATTTCTGCAGCGTGATTTTTCCCAGCATGAGCGGTCAGCAAATGGGACCGCAGCAAATGAGGCAACCTATGGGCCCTCAGGGAATGGGCGAACAGATGGGTCCGCAACCCATGGAAGAGATGGGAGCTCCCGAACAAGGGCAACTGCTCCCCGGCCATGACGCACAGCAGGGACAGCGCCGACGCGGTATGCCCAATATGGCTGACCTGGCCGAGCGTCTCAATCAGCAGGGCGCAATGCTCGCTATCGGCGGCGACACTATTCCAATTCCTCGCAACAGTGTGCGCCTGATGGTCGATGCGGATGAGATACTGGTGTGCCAGGCTGTCATCCCTATGGAACTGGCTACCAAGGATAGCAAGGTGGCTAAGAAATGGAAATTCGGCGTCTACGCTGCAGCTCCAACCGAACCGACAGAGATGCCTAAGCGTCCCAGCGGAGGCGAAGGCGGCCCGCAAGTTGGTCCTGGCGGAGGCATGGGTGGGCCCGGCGGAATGGGTGGTGGCATGGGAGGCCCAGGCGGAGGCATGGGCGGTCCTGGCGGCGGAGGTCCCGGCATGGGCGGTGGCCGACCCGGAGGTGGCGGCATGGGAGGCCCTGGCATGATGGGCTCGACCACCGACAGCAAGCTCGAAAAGGCTCTCACCAAGGAAATCAAGGAATGGGCCACCATCCCATACTCCGACTTCAAGGAATAAACGATAAAACCACGGATTTACATAGAGTAAAATTGTGAACCAATATTCACGACACGGAGTGCACTGAGATTCACGGAGCACACGGAGATTTTCTCTTTCTTTAGAGAATACGTTCTTGATTCGGTCATAGAGACCGCTGAAGCGGTGCCTGAGGACACGGAGTGTGGACGCTATCTTTTGAGGATAAAGCTTTTGGATAACTCAGAAGCAATTCTTCGCTTATCCCCGCACTCCGAGACCTCTGTTGGCGCTCTGCGCCCTCTATGTCCGAATCAAGAACACAAATAAAGCAGGAAAAGAAATGCCTCCGTGGACTCCGTGAATCTCTCACTCCGTGTTTAAACTTAAAATCATATTAAAAACTTACTTATTTGGGAATCTAAGAAAAAAATATGGAGTGAGATTGGTGGTGTTGGGAAAAATGAGTAATTTTGTAGATAGATTAAACGCAATGACCAATATTCGGTAAAATCTCTGTCTGCACTATGATACTCGATACGTTGAAACAGCAGCTCAAGCAATATTTCAATCTGGCCCCTTATCTCGAGGATGAGGGCCAAGCCAAGCAGTCAATCCTCGACGGGGTGTCGTTTCGCGGCCCCAACATCTTGATTCTTATCTTCGCCATATTTGTGGCCTCGCTTGGCCTTAACACCAATTCGCCAGCCGTCATCATCGGTGCCATGTTGATTTCGCCTCTGATGGGCCCTATCATTGGCATAGGCCTTGGCGTTGGCACTTATGATTTTCCGCTGATTCAGCGTTCGGCGCGCAACTTGGCTGCCGCGGCTCTGTTCTCAGTGCTGGCTGCCACCATTTATTTCTTGATTTCGCCAGTGAGCGAGGGGCGCAGCGAACTATTGGCCCGCACTTCGCCCACCATCTATGATGTGCTGATAGCATTCTTTGGCGGCGCTGCCGGCATTGTGGCCATTGCTTGCAAGCAGAAGGGCAACGTAATCCCTGGCGTGGCTATCGCTACCGCCCTTATGCCCCCTCTCTGCACTGCCGGGTATGGACTGGCTACCTTGCAGTTTAATTTCTTCTTCGGGGCCTTCTATCTTTTCCTCATCAACTCGATATTCATTGCATTGTCTACGCTGATAGGGGTCAGGTTGTTTAAATTCCATGCCGTGACATTTGTCAATCCCGACCGCAAGAAGAAGGTTAAGCGATGGGTATACGCCTTGGTAATCATCACCTTGGCTCCGAGCCTTTTCCTCACTGTGCAAATGCTCAGAGAGAGTTTCTTTGTCAACGATGCCAACACGTTTATCGAGGATAATTTCAACTTGCCCAACACCCAAGTGTTCTCAAAGGACGCTTATGTCAAGCATTGGAAAAAATATATCGAAGTCACCCTTATCGGTCAAGCCGTAAACGTCGACTCGCTCAAACTGGCTCTAACCACCAAGCTCGATCAAAAGGCCATACTGCGTGGTGCCAATCTTACCATCAAGCAGGGATTCTCGACTACTGTTGAGAATACTAATCCGGCCCAAGGGATGGGAGATCTGTTCAACACTGTGATGGCGCAAATTGATCGGCAGAAGGCCTCGATCGATTCCTTGCAGCGCATCATCGTGGCTCGCGAGAATTTCGACTCGCTATCCTATGCAATAGCGCCCGAGATAAGGGTGTTGTATCCCCATATTACCCATATAGCCCTGTCGCGCATGCTGATGTGCAACACCGACACTCGCCGTATCGACACTATCAATGTGGCTCTGATTGAGCATACGCGCCCCCTCACCAAGGATGTCAACACTATCGAGCGCTACATTGAGACCCGCACTGGCCTCAACAACATCCACATCATGGACACGAGCATCGATAAGAAATGAAAAATGAATAATGAAAAATGAAAAATGAAAAATGAAAAATGAATAATGAATAATGAATAATGAAAAATGAAAAATGGCCATCCGGATGGAATTTTTCATTTTTCATTTCTCATTTTTCATTTCTCTTGGGAAGGCGTCGATATAGGAATCGGGGGTCGAATTGATGATTGAGATAGAGTGGGTGGAGGCATAGCGCTGTATGCGGTGGTAGGCCTCAAAGGCTACGACCATGCTGCCAAGAATTTGGTGCAGAGGGTATTGCTCATACTCGGTAGCGATGCGCTGGCGTTCCTTTTGGTCGTCGGCGTAAAAATGCGGCTGTACGCTTACCACATGGTTGGCATCATCGACCCATAGAGTCTTGAGCCATGAATGGTCGGCTCCCACAATCCAAATCTGCTTGCATCCCATCTGGATAGCCGACATAATGGCTGGAATCAACACATTGCGTGGGCGGGGCATGCCACGGCCGCTGCTGTAAGCCCAATTCTCAAGCCATTGCCATCCCTCGATGCCGAGGGCGTTGATGGTGGCGACGGTGACGTGGGTGTTTCCGTCAAGATTCTTTTTAGCTTGGGCTTGCTCCTGGCATGGCACAATCAGGGTCAGGGGCCAGTCGGTCGAGCGCAACTGCTCCCATAACTTGATTAGGTTGGGTTCTTGTCGACCTGAGAAGAAATGAGGATCAACGAGGATGTAGTATTCGGGCTTTAATTCATGATATTCTGGGGCGTTGGCGGCGAAATTTACTGCCATACGTGGCATAGACATCAGCCAGTCGCGGCGGTCGCGGATAGTATCCTTGAGCGATGGGCCGTTGCCCATGATGATGATTCGCTCAGGGCCATGCACGCGACCAATGGTGGCGCTCCGCGACTGCAGCGCCAGCTTAACCAGGCTCTTCATAGAAGACCCCGTCCGAGAAAAAGCAGAGGATATAGTGTTTACATTCATTATAGTTTTCTTTGACGAGAGCCGTGCTATCGCACTCTAAGTAGTGAGAAGTGATTGTACCAACCCCACATTACGTGCTACGCACTCCATGTGGGGTTAACAGACAAGAGCCGTGCTACGCACTGGTCGTAACTACTCGCATTTGGCAGCGGTCGCAGTCGAAGCAGAGGCGATAGCGAGCGGCGCGGTTTTGGATAAATAGGGGTTCGGGCAGTTTTTTTGCTCCTCCCTCGCGCAGGCAAGCGCCGAGTTCTCGGCGCAGACAGTAGCGTGTGGTCATCACGGTGAGGGGAGGTTTAGAACCGGGATTGGCTGCTGATTTGGTTTCCAAAGCGGCCTCGATGGTCTCTGCCCCGTGGTCGCGGTAAAATTGCTCTGCTGCCTTGTTGGCCACATTGTCATGGTAGGTGAGGCTTGTGCCTTGAGGCAGTCGGGCATCTTGATTTTCCGACAATCGGTAGCCGTATCTGTAAGTGGAGGCTCGCGTCTGGTCGAGAGCGGCTATGGCATCACGGCGCAACTGGGTCAGCACCGAAGCTGGCACAAAGGTATCGGCTGCGACCTCATCATTGAGGGTGCGCAGAGTGTAAATCGTGTCGCCAAGCTTAGTGAGGCATCGTTGGCGAGCCTCAAGCTGGGGCGTTTTGGCTTGCTGCAACTCACATTCAACAGTCGCGGTAGCTCTGTTGCCATCCTCACATTCGGCCATGAGCGCTAATCCATGGCCAGTAGCCCATAGCTTAAAATCGATGTCAATGAGCCTTTTGGCAGTGGGTTTTTCCATCAGGGCCAGCATCTTGCTGTCACTATTGCGATATAGTGCAGCTCCGGCTGGAATGTTTACCGCTGAGGCAGGAAACAGCCGATTGCCATCAATGCGGTTGAGCCGAAAACCTTGGAATTGTCCTTTGCTGTCATAATAACCGAGGCCGTCGCCATTTGAGAGCGTAGCGGTGAGCCGTGCGATTACAGTTTTGCCGTCCTGGCGCACCACTGTGCCAACCTTCTCGCCAACCCATTTTGGCGAGTCAAGATTAGCCATCTTCATGCTTGATGCCGGTCGGCCATTTAAGAAATAGGGAGTGTAACCTCGATTGAAAGTCTTGCTTAGGTCGGCTGAGAATGTAGTTGTGACCTGACCCCACGATGCGCGGCAATAGCGGTTGGGGTACTCAGCGATCAGGCGGTCGATGGCTTGGCGATAAGCGGTGACAACATTTTTGACATAGTTGGCATCCTTGAGGCGACCCTCGATCTTGAACGATGAGATGCCGGCCTCGGCCAACTCTGCCAGATTGTCGATGCGGCACAGGTCGCGCAGCGACAGCACATGCTTGTCCTTAAGCAGCACCCGACCCGAGGCATCGACCACATCGTATGCCATTCGGCACATCTGGGCGCACTCGCCGCGATTTGCCGAGCGCCCATTGGCAACGCAGCTGGCTTGGCAGTCGCCGCTGTAGCTAACGCACAGGGCTCCGTGCACAAAGGCCTCGAGCCTAACCCCCTTAGGCACAGCCTCGCGGATAGCTTTTATCTCGTCTAATGACAACTCTCGCGCCAATACCAGTTGCGAAAATCCGCACTCGGCCAGAAAGCGAGCCTTCTCTGGGGTGCGTATGTCGCACTGGGTACTGGCATGCACCTCGATTGGGGGGATGTCAAGCCGCAGTATGCCCATGTCTTGTATGATTAGGGCATCAACCCCAGCGCTCCAAGCCTCCCAAATCGTGCGCTCAACGCTTTTGGCCTCATTATCATAAAATATAGTATTGACAGCCAGATACACCTTGGCGCCGTATTGATGAGCATAGGCGGTTAGCTGACGTATGTCAGCCATCTGGTTGGCGGCTGCCGCTCGGGCGCCGTGCGAGGGTCCGCCTATGTACACGGCATCGGCGCCATGCAATATCGCTTGGCGCGCCACCTCGGCATCGCGCGCTGGCGCGAGCAATTCCAATGGCTGAGGTATGTTGACGGCGTTGCTCATTCCAATATGAAAGTAGCGGTGAGTGGGTAATGGTCCGAGGCCTTGGTTCGCCCTTTCTTTATGCTCCACGCTCGCATCTGCCCTCGGTACAATATGTGGTCGATGCGGAAAAATAGGTCGTTGGCATGGTATGTAATCATGGGGCCAAAACCGGTCTCGGCGTAGGCTTGCTTCATGTGGCTCTCATCGGTGAGGCGCCACAGGCCATAGCAACCCACTGGGTCGTTGAAATCACCGCACACTATGGCATTCTTGCCACCGTAGCGCGACAGGTATTTCTGCAGCAGTTTGACCTGTTCGGCCCTCTCCACGCCGGCATCCTTGAGTTTAGGGATGATAGCGTTTTTGGCCTCGCGCACATCCTTGCGCGACACGCTATCGAGCCTGACTATATCCTTGTAGGCGTCTTTGTCCTCGGGAGTGAGCGAGAACGAGCGCAGGTGCACTGAGAATAGGTTGATTACTTTGCCCCTGACGTGCAGCCTCCAGCCCGCTATCTCGCCGCTCTTGAATTCCTTGGTAGGGAAGTCGAGATTGATCGACTGAGCCGGATACTTTGACAGCAGGGCGAAATTCTCGCCCTGCATCATCACGTAGGGATAGAGGGTGTGGAGCGAGTCAAGTTGGCTCTGGGTTATCTCGTTGGCTTTGGTAGGGCGCAGATAGTGAGCCTCTTGCAGACATGCGATGTCGGGATTCTTACGCATTATGTATGATAGCTGACGATTGTAGCCCAGCTCGCGATGCTGGAAATCGTTGAGAGCCATCACATTGTAGGTCATCACTGTGAGCGCTCGTTCCTTATCTTCGGCGTTCATGCCGAGATGGGGCAGGTTGAGAGGCATGTAATCGTGGATTTGGCCCACGCAGGCCAGCATGGCCAAGCCGGGAATCCAGGCCGTGCGTCTCCACCAAGCCAAGTCTACGCCAAACAATGCGATTGAGAGCCATAGCCAAGCCGGAAAGGTCATGGTCACCACAACGGCAAATGGCCAGTCGCTCGGGGGTATGCGCTGGGCGTAAGCCGAAAATATTAGGCAAGTGGCTGCGAGGGCGTTGAGTATCACCATCGCCACATTGGCGGTGTGGCGCAACGCAAGTATCCAAGGCGCCAATGCGCTTGGGGGCTTAGCGCCATTGCCATTGTTGACGGGAGGTTGGGGCTTAGAACCACCCCCGCCTGAAACACGACGCGGAGCTGAGCGCCTCACGCCCAGCTCGCGCGCCTCAGGCACCGGTGGATCGATGCTGAAGCCTTCGTTGATATGCGGTTTCTTCTTTTCTTGTGACAAAATACAAAGAGTAGGGGGGATCCCGGAGGAGAGGGCCCGGGAATCCATGATCAAAGAATCGGGGAGGGAGTGACGACCTCAGCGCTTGATCTTTTGCGACAGGTCGAATAGCATTTGGCGTTCGCGCGACGACAGGGAGGCATAGCCTGAGCGGCTAACTTTCTCCAACAGGCGGTCGAGCTTATCCTCGTCGCTGCCAATCTCCATGCTCACCTCAGAATACTGCTGAGGCATGGTGATGTGGCGGATTCCGAGCACGCGTTTCAAACCTCCGCGAGCCTTAACTAATCCATATCCAAGACCGGTGCACAGGCCAGCGGCGTGGGCGATGCTCACATAGAGCGATGGCTCGATGATGATAAACAGCACCACGGCAGCGACTGCGATCCAGAGCACTCTGACTGAGCCAAGCACCAGCAGGTTGACCCTCCACTTGGGCATCAATGCTGTGGCAGCGCCAATCACGGCAAGCACTGAGCAGGATGCGCCAATCATAAACGGGTGGGGACCCAGGTTGATGACGTTGGCTATCAAGAAAGCGGCAGCTCCGGCCAATCCGCCTTGGATGTATATTTGCAATAGCCTCTGCCCGCCCACGGCCTGCTCAATCATGCGGCCGAAGAGCAATAGCCACAACATATTGACCAGCAGATGCAGAAAATCGTGCTGTGAAAACATGTAGGTGCCCAATGTCCAAACTCGGTAGGGGAGCTCCGTGATGGATTCCGGCAGGGCGAACAGCCCTACCCACCATTCAAAATCGGCGGGCTTAACAAATATCGTAGCTCCCGCTATTACGGCCCACATTACAGAGTTGACCGTAATTATGCGCGTCGTCATGTCGCGCCATAACCATCTTTTCCAGTATTCTTTAGTAGTACCCATTGTATGTGCCTTTCTTCTTCCAATATAAAATCATTAGCAAACCAATAATCATGCCTCCAAGGTGGCAGAAGTGAGCCACGCCGTCGGCCCGGCCGGTGAATCCAAGCACGAGCTCAAGTACGCCGTATCCCAGTACCAGCCATTTGGCCTTGATGGGCATTGGGGGAATCGGCAGCATCAGTTGCTGATTGGGGAATAGCATGCCGAAAGCCAGCAGTATGCCATAGATGGCTCCCGACGCTCCCACCGTGGGAGTGTTAACCAGAGAGTTGAGCGCTCCAGCTGTGGGGTCGACATAGTTGTATCCGTTTTGTATCACCTGAGCGCCATGCTCAATGATGTAGCGATACTCGGTCGGCGACAGCAATGTCGTGTACTTGTGCAGCATAATCGCAAACACTCCCTCTTGCACCAATGCCGCGCCCACGCCGCACGACAGGTAGTAGAATAGGAATTTGCGCGATCCCAGGCTCCATTCGATCTGAGGTCCGAACATGAACAAGGCGAACATGTTGAAAAACAAATGGGTGAAGCTCCCGTGGATGAACATGTAAGTGAAAAGCTGAGCCGGGTTGAAGAAAGGGGAGGAGAAGAAGTGGAGTGCGCAATAGCGGTCGACCACTCCGGCCTTGCTTCCCATCACCATCATTGCCAGGTAAATCAGCACGTTCACTATGAGCAGGTTCTTAGTGACCGGTGGGATGCGGTAAAACATTTGCGAATTAAGTGCCATAATAATGTTAAGTAAGTTGAAAATGCGCTTCTTGGTTGCTTTTGGAGTGCAAATTTACGAAAAATAATCAGTAACTTTGCGGTTACTAAACATTTTTAGTGATTTTGCCCATCAATGGGGGCTTTTTGGCCTCCCTTTAACATAACGAAAGCAATGAAGAATTATTGGAAACTCTGGAGCCTGCTCGGGGTGGCGTTTGCTATTTTCCTCGTTGTCTCGGTTCTGGATGTTGAGATGACAATCGCGGGGGTGCCTATCCGTTCCTCCCAATTGGGTCATGTGTTTCGGCAGTCTCAGCTGCGAGCTGAAGAGGCCGATTCCATTGATCTGGATGCTCTCATTGATTCTATCGACGCTGGCATAGTGGAGATTGATACGGTGCCAAAGACTATCCTCTTCATAGGCGACAGCATGCTCGAGGGGCTTTCGCCCCGGCTGGCTGCCTACTGCGAGGCTTCGGGCCATACGCTCTACACTGTGATCTGGTACAGCTCAACCACTGAGGTTTGGGGCTCAAGCGGCCGGCTCAGCCAGTATATCAGCGAACTGAATCCGGGTTATGTCATAATTTGCCTCGGTGCCAACGAATTGTTCGTCAGCGATATCGCGCGCAAGCGCGACAAGCACGTCAAAACGCTCTTGAGTGAGATTGGTGATATCCCCTACCTATGGATCGGACCCCCGAATTGGAAAGCTGATACCGGAATCAACGATCTGATTGCCGCTAATGTGCCCGCTGGAAATTTCTTTGTCAGCAACGGCATGGAATTTAAGCGGAAAAAGGATGGCGCTCATCCTACAGCCGAATCCGCCATAGTGTGGATGGATAGCGTGGCCAGGTGGATGCCTCTGCATTCCAATCACCCTATCACGCTCAATCCCCCCGATAAAAAAACGTCACGCCCTACTCGGGTGTTCATTCACCAACCACAAAAATAATTGTTAATCTGTCGCCTTTTGGCTTTTGACTTTTCCTTTTGACTTTTGACTTTTGACTTATAACTTTTGACTTTATGAAGATTCTAGTTGCTACCTTGATGTGCGCCAGCGCCACCTCGGCCTTGGCTTGCACCAGTCTCATTGCCACTCCCAGGGCCTCGGCCGACGGCAGCGCGATGATCACTTATGCCGCCGACAGTCACACTCTCTACGGCGACCTGCCTTACAAACCCGCTGCTGACCATCCAGCCGGAGCTATGCGCGATGTCATCGATTGGGATACCAATCGATTCCTCGGCCAAATACCCGAGGTGGCTCACACCTACGCCACTATCGGTAATATGAACGAGCATGGCCTAACCATCAGCGAGAGCACCTGGGGCGGACGCCACGAGCTCGAGGGCACGGGCACTGTCGATTACGGCTCCTTAATATATATAGCGCTTGAGCGCGCCAAGACAGCTCGCGAGGCCGTGGATGTGATGACCAGCCTGGTGCGTGACTATGGCTACGCATCCGAGGGTGAATCCTTCTCAATCGCCGATGCCAATGAGGTGTGGATTATGGAGATGATTGGCAAGGGCAAGACGGACCCGGGCGCTGTGTGGGTGGCTCGCCGTGTGCCCGACGGTTATATCAGCGGCCATGCCAACCATGCCCGCATCCACCAGTTCCCCCTCAACGATGCCGAGACTCTGTATTCGGCCGATGTGATCGACTTTGCTCGCCAGCAGGGCTATTATTCTGGCAAGGACAAGGATTTCAGCTTCTCGCGCGCCTACGCCGAATATGACATGGGGGCTCTGCGCGGTTGCGATGGCCGCGTGTGGAGCTACTACAACCGCTTCTGCGATGGCATGGACAAGTATCTGCCCTGGATTACAGAGGGCAAGGGCGAGGTAATGCCCCTGTGGGTGAAACCCGACCGCAAGGTCAGCGCCAACGACCTGAAATGGATGATGCGCGACCACTTTGAGGGCACTCCCTTGGATATGACCCTCGACATCGGCGCTGGCCCTTACAAGGTGCCTTATCGTTGGCGTCCGCTCACCTACGAGGTTGACAGCGTCACCTACACCCACGAGCGCGCTATCGCTACACAGCAGACTGGATTCTCGTTTGTGTCGTCGATGAATGCCAATCGCCCCGAGGCTATGCGCGGCATCCTATGGTATGGTGTAGACGATGCCAACACTTGCGTATATGTTCCAGTGTTCAATTCGGCTACTGAGGCTCCCCATGAGTTGGAGCGCGGCAATGGCGACCTGTACACTCTGTCATGGGATTCGATGTTCTGGGTCAACAATTATGTTGCCAACCAGGCTTACAATCGCTATTCGCTGATGATTGAGGATATCCGCAAGGTGCAATGCGGCTTGGAGGACGCTATTGAGGCAGCCGTGGCCGAAGCTGAGACCTCAATGAACGGCAAGGAATATGCCGCTGCTCAGGGTCATCTGCAATTTGTCACCAACTATTGGGCTGCTCGCACCACCAAGGAATACAAGCAGCTGGGCGACTACCTGTTTGTCAAATATCTTGATGGCAACCGCAAGAAGGAGCGCGACGGCCAATTTGCCCGCACCCCCGAGGGCGTGCCCGAATATCCCGACTTCACCGGCTATGACGATCCTCGCTATTTCCGCTCGATCGTCAATGAGCAAGGCGACCGCCTCCGTGTCCGCGAAATCGACTGAAAAATTGGTTCCACATTAGTGCCACATCGGCACCGCAAAAATAAGTGTTAAAATTCTGATGAAGATTTTGGCACAATTAAATGGCCAAAGGTATCCCATTTTTGGGTACCCTTGGCCATTTGTCGTAAAAAACAGCCTCGTTTCGAGGGCATCTTCATTTTTTGAAGATGACGTGATTTCTGGATTTAAGTAAGTAAAGCGTCAATTTAAAATTAAGCTTTGGCTCAAGAATTTTCCGTCGATGAATGTAATTTCAGTGCGTAGCACGGCTCTTGTCTGTTAACCCCACATGGAGTGCGTAGCACGGAATGTGGGGTGTCGGAGTATCCGGATGGTGAGTGCGTAGCACGGCCCTTATTTCTTCAATACGCCGCTTCCGGGCCGTGCTACGCACTCTTCTTAAGGGAAGAGATGTGTCATCCCACCCCACATTCCGTGCTACCGCACTCCATGTGGGGCATTCTATAGTAATTTCCAAACATTTTTCTAAAAAAAT
>JAJBUH010000199.1 GCA_020860445.1 Bacteroidales bacterium
ACGCACTCGCCATGCGGATGGGAATTGGGTGAAACTGCTGAAATGTTGGTTGAAAGTTCTTGGGGGATAAAATCGGGCCATAAGTCGATTAAACCACCCATCTCGTTTGTTATCTATATACACAAAAGCCAATTCTTAATTGGCAATCTATAATTTCCAAACACTAAAGACTAAAAACCAAAAACCTTATTATTATGCGTTTATTAAAGACCATCTCAATCGTGATACTGTGCGGCGCACTTTCCTGCCCAATAATCGAGGCCCGCGGCCGCAACAATAATGAGGGAGGCGGAGGCCAACAGCCTCAGCGCACCCAACAGACCCAGCAGAGGCAACAGCCTCAGCGCCAGCAGCAACAGGTGCAGCGCCAGCAGCAACAGGTACAGCGACAACAACAACAGGTACAGCGCCAACAACAACAGGTACAGCGCCAGCAGCAACAGGTGCAGCGCCAGCAACAAACACCTGCCATCAAGCAATCTCAGCCTCAGCAGCACCAGATGCAACAAGTGCAAGGCCCCACAACCAATATTAACCAGCGCCCCGGCAACAGCGGCAATGGCAACAACACTGCCACGCGCCCAGGTAATAACGGCAACAATGGCAACAACACCACTGCTCGGCCTGGCAACAGCGGCAGCACCCAGAGGCCCGGGAATAGCGGCCTTGGCCCGGGCAATACCAACAATAACAACCGGCCCAACACTGGCAACAACGGCAACAATCGCCCCGGCAACAATGGTAACCACAATCCTGGCATCGGCAACCCCGGCAACAATGGCAACCACAATCCTGGCATCGGCAACCAACGCCCCGGGAACAACCACAATCCCGGAGTAGGCATACCTAATCCAGGACACAACCCTAATCCGGGCTTCGGACCCAAGCCAGGCAACAATGGCAACCATTATGGTTGGAGCCATGTACCGGCCAAGGCTCCCTATCGCCCATTGATGCCGGTCAACAATCCTTGGCGACGCCCTGTGCGCCCGGCTTACATCCCGGTTGGCGGACCCGTGATTAGCACCATCCTTGGCGTGGCTTTTGGCACAGCCATCAACCTCACCATCAATTCGCTGATCAACCACGGCTACAATGTCACCGGCTATGGCGACAACACAGTATATGTATCCGATGCTATGCAGCTCGGACTGCTTTGGCCCAATGCTACGCTCTATTACTCAAATGGCGGACTGGCCGCATCTGAGTTTGTCTACTCGACACCCTACTATGACATGCAGCGCTACGACACCGCTTACAATCTGCTGGTGCGCTCGTATGGCGCTCCGCTGTCGACCAGCAACAATGGAGGCACCCTCTCGGCCACATGGTGGGGCAATGGCGGCCAGTACGTGCAGCTCAGCTATTATTCCGGCACCGCCGTCAATGGCGCCCTGCGCTACTACACCTGCCTGTCATTTGGAAATTAAAAATGAAAAATGAAGAATTAAAAATGGCCATCCGGACACATACCCGGATGGCCATTTTTCATTTTTCATTCTTCATTTTTCATTTGAATTTTACTTTTTCGCTGCGGGTGGTGCCGTCGGCGTAGCGAGAGACGCTGATGTAGAGGCCCGGGGTGGGATTTTCTACCTTTTGGCCCTGCAGGTTGTAGTATTCAACCGATACGGCCTCATCGTCGGCCTCGATGCTCGAGACACCCAGCTGGGCTACGTAAGTAAAGTCGATCGGACCAGCCAGCTGCTCGCTGCTCGATGTGGTACCAGCATAGAGATATGCGTGATATTGCTTGTTGAAGCTGGGATTCCTAAGACTGCTCTGTGCCGCTACAGCAACTGTCTCGCCTGGCATTGCCAATATTTCAGGCGTAGTGAAGCTGGTATTCCAGTTCTTGCCATTGGCACGGAAAATGCCAATGGTAAAGGTACGGTCAACCACGCCGCTTACGCACTCGATATCGAAGGTGAAATTCAGATTAGATGCATCCAATACCTCAAATACGCCGTTTTCCTCGTTGGCGCCGCCATTGAGTTGGAAGTTAGTTATGACAAACTCAGTCTCGGCAGGAGCCTCCTCGAGCACGAAGTTGTAGCCATAGCTGTACCAGGTGTAGTCATCAGGATCCATGAAATACAGCACATATTCGCCAGCGGGAGCGCCGGTAAATGCCGATATATACTCATATTCCATCGTGTCGCCTACATCAAGCAGCAGTTGGTCAGCAGCGCCGAGATAAGCTGGAGCTGTGGTGCTTGCCGGGCTTGAGCCTTTGAGATATAGGCCAGCGCAGATAGAATTGTTAAACTCTACGCTCGAATTGTTGACAAGCTCAAGTTCAAACTTGTTGCGAACGCCAGCATATCCAAATCCCGAGGGTGTATACACACTGGTGACTGTCACATAGCAGTCAGGGCGGATAGGAGTGATGGTAGCCTTCTTGCTTGAAACCACGACCTCAAACGAGCTGATGGTATTCTGTGGATTCAACATACGATGAGAGACACCATCGCTGTCGGCCCATCCTGCCGTCATTGTATAGGTACCATCAGAGAGATTATTGGGCAGACGGATATAGTAGCCTCCAAAGCCACCTCCGGGCTCGCAACTTCCCATATTAGTTCCAGCGGAATATTGTGATGTCCCATCTTCCTTGTCAAGAAATATGCCCAGAGTGCCATTGATGGTGTAAGGCGATCCATTCCAGAACTCTCCCATTAAAGTAATCCAAGATGAACCGCAGTTAGCTGATGATACATCAGTGCTGAGGTTTCCAGAGGTGTACATATAACAATACACCTCATCAGTGATGCCCTTGTTTGGCTGAGCGCCAAGGATAGCATCCTGAATGTATGAGAAAGGCTCAAGAATGGTAGCGCCGCCTGTGCCTTGCTCAAGAGGATTGAGGCAAGTGAATAGATAGTATCCATCACTCATGCCCTCCCAGCCCCAGTTGAAGTGGAAATAGCCGTCAGATGAATATCCGTCGCACACAAAGCTATGACCCTCATTGTCGGCTGTAGCGCCAGAGTAAACTACCGGGCCCACATTGGCCAAGTCATTGTAAATCATCTGCTGCCATTGGCTGAGCGAGTAGAGGTCACGCGGTGCATACCAAGTGCCCTTGTCATAATCAAAATGATCAATGAGACCGCTCGCTACAGCAGCCGAGGCTGCGCCGCTGCCATCGAGGGCATATTGCATCTCGACCGACATGCCGCAGAGATACATCAGCGTGGCCACCGCATCCTTTTGCGCAGTGGTCGAGGCTGATGTATAGGTATCAGTCATATTGGCCCAGTCGAGAGGATAATCGCCAAAAGCAACTGATACATTAGATATTAATTCTCCTTTACTATTATATACTTTCGCTTTTCCAGTCCCTGTACCCACTGCTGGATACTGATGATATTTCATCATCTGCGCCATAGCAGTAGCTACACATCCAGCGACAGTACGGCTAGTGCCTATGGCCGGACACATATCGTTGTAGGGCGTATCTTGGCCCCAGACTGTCGAGCACAGAGGCTCGATGGGAGCAAACTCGTTTTGAACCCGCATCGGCGTAGCCGGCTCCAAGCCATTGGCATTGGCATACTCCATCTCGCGGCCATACAGGTCAAGCCAGTATTTGAGGCCATCAGGGATATTCTCCGGGTCAAAAGAGCCAGTGTCGCTGTAGCCGAGCACGGGCACAGCCTTGTCATCAGCACTCAATACCATGTAGCCAGCCTCGGCAGCATTGGAGAATACGTAAGCCGTAGGGCGCTCAGCGGCGCGTGCAGTAAGCAGCAGTTGGGGTTGTGTCTTAGTAGCAACTTTAGCTCGTACGGCAGAGGGACCTTGTGCTGCAGCTCTCTCCAGAGCTTGCTCCGGAGTAATCACATCAGCATGCATTGCGGCGCCACCAATAGCCACGCAGCCAATAATCATTAATGTTTTTTCATATTCAGGTTATTAAGAAATTTCAAGTAGTATGGCACCATCCATGCTACCCCGTAGGGGTTGTTTCAATTAGCATTATAGAAATACCAGCAAGGCTACCCCGTAGGGGTTGTTTCATAGCCATTGCAAATGTAGCAATTTTATCTGTTACTACCAAAATAAATTGGGCAAACGTCAAAACGTTTGCCCAATTTCCTGTTTTTTATGGGGTAGATTACTTCACAATCTTTTCGGCGCGGGTGGTGCCATCAGCATAGCGAGCCACGCGGATGCAAGCCTGACCCTGTGCGGGAGCCGAAATCTTAGCGCCCTGCAGATTGTAATACTCAACAGCCACAGCCTCGCTATCGGCCTCTACGCCAGCGATACCAGCGGCTCCGCTGCCATTGTCAGACGACTCGACGTAGGTGAATGTGATCGGGCCAGCCTTTCTGCTGTAACCATTGCCAGCTGTGCCAGTGGTAGGATAAGCCGGGCCAGTGTAAACTGATGCGCTGTATGTCTTACCAGAGATAGCATTGAGGTCGCCCTTTACTGTCATCACTGCGCTCTCGCCAGCGCTCAGCACTACATAGTCAGAACCAAAACAAGCGCGGAAGTAAGTATCGCTTCCTTGAATTATGCCTATATAGAGCACACCCTCAAAGAGGCCCTGTGTACAATTAATTGTAAACTCAAATTCCAAATCATTGGGGTCAGAAATGGTGAGGCCTGATGATGTCTCAGTGGTTCCATACATTGTAAAGTCGCTTACGGTGTATTGCAGGGCCTGAGAAGCACTCAGTGTGATAGTGATAGGATCGCTCAACCACTCGTAGTCGCTTGGGTCAACCATTACAAAGATGTAGTCGCCTGCTGTCATGCCGCTGAACGAGGTCTTATAGACAAACTCAATTGAAGTGCCAGCAGCTACGTCAACCATAGTCTCAGCTCCCTCGATATATGGCTCAAGACCGCTTTCTGCTTCATCCTCGCCAAGATAGAGAACACCCATAATCTCGTTGAGGTATTCACCATTGGAATTATTGTTGAGGGTCATCGAGATTTCACCAGTCATGTTGCTGTACCATGGGTCGGTCTTCTGAGCCACATTGGTGATGGTGATGGCCGGTGACTTGGTGTTGGCTGTAAATGTAGCCAGCTTATCCTTAACCACCATTGTATATGAGGTGATACCTGTTACCGGTTGGAGTATATCGTAGTAGACCAGGTCTTTTGAGCACCAAGCAGGCGAGATGGTGTATGTGCCATCGGCCAAATCCCAAGGCAGCATCACATCATAAGAGGTGTAGCCTGACAATGCGGGCAAATCCTCGATCGTACGGCCCTGGATATACTGCTTGTTGCCATTTGAATCGACAGCCCAAATACCCAAGGTACCGCTGATTGCTACGGCCGAGCCATTGTAGAATGTGCCCGAGATGGTGAGAGGCATACCAAAGCCAAGCTGCTTCTTTGAGATAGTCATGCCGTTGGGGCTATATACCTCATAGTAATAATCACTGCCCTCGACCGGAGCCTTAGCGTTGATTACAATACGCTGTTTATAGTTGAAGCCGTCGCTGGCCTGAGTTTCGCCACCGATGCCTTGATTAGTCGGGTCAAGTGCGGTGAGCAGATAATAGCCGTCGCTGACGCCACCCCAGCCCCAATTGAAATGGAAATAACCATCCTGATAGCCATCTGCAATGAAGCAGTGACCATCGCCATAGGCAGTTGTACCGGCATATACCACCGGACCCACATTCTTAATCTCATTATATACGGCTGCATCCCACTCGGTTGCGGTGTAATAGTCGCGGGTCATCAAGTGGCAATTTTTGTCGTAATTGAAATAGTTGATCAGTGCCGAAGGCATTATATCGGTTGCTGCACCGGATGAATCCAATCCATAATTCATGCCTACCGACATACCGCAGCATAGCATCAGCTCAGCGACAGCGTTCTTCTGGGCAGCTGTAGCATTGCGGCCATAGACATCGAGCATCTGATCCCATTGGAATGGGTAGTCAGCCAGATTGACAATAGTGGTTTGGCTGAGCGAGGTATTGGTGAGAGTACCGCTACCGACAGCGGGATACTGATGATATTTCATCATCTGGGCCATAGCGGTAGCGACGCAGCCAGTGTAGGCGTGCACGCCACTCGATTCGGGGCAAAGGTCATTGTAGGGCGAATCCTGATTCCACTCAGTCGAACATAGCGGAGAGATAGCAGCCCAGTCGCTGGCGCGCGACGCGGGAGCTGCAGCATAGCTATTGGCACGAGCATAAGCGATTTCGGTAGCATACATGTCGAGCCAGTAACGCATTGCATCAGGCATTTGAGCCGGATCGAAAGTACCGGAATCTGAGTAACCAAGCACTGGCAGAGCGGCATCATCGGCCGACAGCACTACATAGCCATTGCCAGCGGTGCCAAACACATAAGCAGCGGGCTGCTCATCGCCTTGGGCAGTGTAGAGGAGCTGAGGCTGCTGCTTGGCTTTGGCCAGGGCTTTTGCCGGGGTGGCACTGTTACCCATGGCGCGCTCAAGAGCTTGCTCCGGGGTGAGCACCTCGGCTTGCATTGCCAGGGCTCCGAGAGCCATAAGCGTAGAGAATATGATAGTCTTTTTCATTGTTTGTTCCTCTTTATAGAGATTTATATTATATGTTATCAACTGCGTTGACGTCGTGAATGTGCATCAGATAGCTTGGCTATTATGAAAAAGTAAAGAAAGCGGGGATTTTCTCGCGAGAACCCCCGCTCGAAATAATGATTATAGTTGCTATCTATTACTCATTATGATGTCGTTTGCAGTTTGCATATCTAATTATCGCAGGCCACGCTTGACAAAGCCAGAGAAGTCGTCTGAGTCAAAAGGCATGGGCTGAAGATTTTCGATCGAGGGTTTCTCATCGTCAACTTTCGAGCCAGTAGGATGGAATACAACATCGAGTTGGTGCTGAGTTACAGCTTGAGCCCTAACCTTAGCGGCATTTACCGGATTGTATGAGCCAGGCATGTAAATGATAGCGGGGTATCCAGCGGTGTTAGAAGAAGCCAAATCTGAGACACTTTCACCATCTGTCGTAGTATACGGAGCCTGAACATAAATGGCATTCTCATCGGCATCATAGTAGCTATTCTTCTTATTTTTCTTAATAGCTGAGTCACGATCACCACTGTTCCTGCCTTTCCAGGTACCATCAGCTATGTACCAGTTGATTCCGGCGTACATAAAGCCTGACTTTTGGAATGGGAACTCAATCATTTCGGGATCACTCATATCAAACTGGATATTGTAGGTAGTGTTCAACTCTTCATTGTACGAGTTAGAAATCACATTGCCAGCACCTACGGCATACGGATATACCATGCGGTACATGCCCTCATAAGAACCACTGGCCTCTTTCTGGATTTCAATAGTATACTCATAATCAAACGGATTGGTAACTACCCAAGTGCCAGCCGAATCTCTGTATCCAAATTCAGGAATTATCCATCCATCAACAAATGTTGCATAGCCTATGCTCTCCCAAGTGCCCTGATCTACTACGAAACTTGTTGCCGTATATTCGTAATATGAATAGTCGGCCATTTCACCATCAGCTATAGATACAGCATACATAGTGTAGCTTCCCGGTCGCTCGATTGGCATTTTAACTTCTGTAGTTACGCCACCAGATACAGTATAGGAAGACACTGAGCCGTCAACGATAGCATCAACAACCTTGCTATCAAACGAACCCTCGACATTAGCCACAAGCACTTGGTCAACATCAGAGCCCGAGCTAACTGAGGCAATCACACTCGTAGCTGACAAATCCGATGTATTATAAATGCCATCATAAGTAATGCTTACGCTATAATCTGGGAATCCATCGAGTTTGAAGGTTTCAGTGCCATTCAAGCCCCAAGTACCCCAATCTGCATCAACATAAATTGCATAGAGGTTGAACACACCTGTCTCTGGGTCATAACTTGAAGGATAGCTGCCAATATAATTGAGAGGCTCACCACCATTGACATCAGCCAACGCTGAAGCATAGTCTACAACATAGATTGAACCGTAGGTAGAATGCTCATAACCTATGTATTGCTTTGACACCAATACAGGGATTTGACCTGCAATAGAACCCGAGGTATAGGTATAGCTATTGAGAACTGTAATGTACAAGTCAACATCGTATCCCCAGTGAGTGATTTTCACCTGATATTCTTCAAGATTATCGGGATCCTCAGCGGCTGAATACACTTTGTAACATGTCAAGCCAGAATCATCACCCGAGAAGAAGTTGCAGTAGGTATATGTGCCGGTACCCATTTCCTCCTCAATCATAGGAGCAACGAGCTTAAAGTCGAAAGAATAAGTGCTTGGCCCATAAATTGTGGTCGAGCCCTCGGCAATGGTGATTTCGCAAGGATATGCGACATCTGAGATAATCTCATCGGGATTATAGCTGAACACGATGTTAGCCTCAGTTGCTGTGCCATCGAATGTCACAGTAGTTGGAGCTGTGAAAAGTCCCGACTCATCATAGTATGAAATAGTATATGAGGCAGTGCCCGTAGCATCTGTGCGGCAAATAGGCACATTCACAGTCGATGCTCCCTCAGTGAGCTCCACAATCTCAGGCGATGTGCTGGGGAAGTAGGCGCCTGGCGACTGCTCACCTACCTTGTAATCGTCATCATCGCTGCACCCAGCCACCATCGCAGCCAGGCCAATCGCCAACAATGAATATTTTGATATTTTCATTTTCTGGAATTTTTAGAATTGTACGACAATTAGACTACAGGAGTAGGCGTTGAGCCACCACGATGTTCATTAATCGAGCTGTCTATCTGCTTGTTGGTCTGGATTTCACTTAGAGGTATGCAGTAGATAAAGAGCTCGTCGTCGGCCTCAATCTGATAAGTGTAGCTCGAGGGGAACAAGCCGCCTACGCGGTCGATGCCCTTGTAGAGACGCTTGATGTCGAAGAAGCTGAAACCTTCGCCCCAGAGCTCGATGCGACGCTGCAGCCAGCATTCATTCTGGAATGAATCTTGCGAATCGGTGGCATTGCATACATAGTTGGGATTGCGATATGTGCGTACAAAATCCTGAAGGATTGTAGCGCCGGCGCTTACGCCCTGGCTCATGCCTGTAGCCTCAGCGAGAATCAGGTACATTTCCTCAACGCGCATCAGAGGGATATCATGTGGCAAAGTCGAGTTGCCAAGGATGCCACCGTACACATAATACTTAACCTGGGTGTATGGCATAATACCTGAGGTACCATCATCGGGCGACGGCGAATCCGAAGTAATAAAGTCGGCCAGATAAGCGATTTCCTCACTGGTTAGGTGGTCGCTGGTAAAGTCGGTGTTGAGGAACCAACCTTTGCGTACGTCAGAGTTAGGAATCTGGGTGTACAGGTTGTAGCTGCACCAACGCCAAGCACCTACGGTGCAATAGCCGTAGCCGAAGGAGCCCATGTGTGATGGGAAGTTGCAAATGCCCGAAGTTGTCACGCGGTCACCCTCAGATACTGCGATGCCCCACATCCAAGAGTTGTCGTCGATAGAGATGAACGACGGGCGCATCATTTCAGAACGCGAATAGGGTGCACCAGAGAAGTTGTTGATAGCAGCCTGGGCATCGCTTGCAGCCTTGGCATATTCGTGCATGGTCAGATATATGCGAGCGCGCAGACCGTAAGCTGATGCGGTCGAGAACATACGCTTGGGCTTGCTGCTGAGCACTGAGCTGGGGCTGATGCCACTCGACTCAATCAAATCGACAGCCGAGTTGATGTCAGAGAGGATTTGGTCGTAGACCTCGGTAACAGTAGCGCAAGGAGCACCGTTGGTAGCAGCATCATCTGAGTTCTCATCAGTGATGATGGGCACGCACAGAGCATTGGGCTCAATTGAATAGTTGCGAGCATAGCACTGAGCGAGCACGAAATAGTCAAATGCGCGCAGAGCCAGAGCCTGGCCGCGATAGAATTTCATCTCATCGCTCTCGGTATCGGGATCGATTGAGGCGAGCACAGCATTGCAAGTGAAGATTTGGTCGTACATGTACTCCCACATCAGGTAGGTAGGATATCCACTCTCTGTGCATGAGGTGTAACCCTCCCATATGTTATACCAATTGTAGCCGATGTATTTTGATGCGAGGTCGTTGCCCATACAGTCCATAGCAAGCAGCATTGAGCTATAGCCATAGTCGAAGTGTGCATCGTTGCTATCGAAACCGCTGGTGAGGAATTTGCTGAAGCAACCGGTGACGCCCGCAAGCGCCATGTCGGGATTCATGGCCAGAATTTCCTCTTTCTGCTGTGTAGTGACTACACTGCCCAGATACTCTGTGTCGAGGTCGGCGCAACCGGCCAGCGTCACAGCAGTCAAGGCTGCAGCCATTATTTTATATGAATTTTTCATTCTTATCAAGATAATTTATTCGGGAATAGAATCTATGCCAAAAATCAGAATTCAACCTTGAGGCCGCCGCAAATCGAGCGGATGGGCGAATAGGTATCGTTGTTGGAGGAAAGGAATCCTTGGCGTGGGTCAAGACCTTTGCGCTTGCTCCAGAGAGCTACATTCTCGGCCGAGCCGTAGACGCGCAGGTTGGTGAGGCCGAAACGCTTGATGAGCTTTTTGGGGATGGTGTAGCCGATGGTGACATTGTTGAGCGAGAGGTAGTTGCTCGAAATCAGCCAGCGGTCGCTCATCGCATTTGCGTAAGCGTAGTCAGATGAGGTATAGAGACGTGGCACATCTGTGTTGGTGTTGGTGGGGGTCCAAGCATTGAGGATATCCTTGTGCCAAGCCGAACCAAATGAGCTGGAACCCGGATCCATCAGCGACTGGTATGCATAGTCAATAATCTTGCCGCCGAATTGGTAAGCGAAGCTGAGAGATACGTCAAAGCCGTAAGCCTTGAAGTCGGTGCTGAAACCGCCGTAGCCCTTAGGCATCAGGTTGCCAGTCTCTTTCTTGTTGGTGGTGCGAGCCTCTGTCCAGTCGACTGTGCGATACTCTTCGGTCTTGTAGATTGGATCGCCATTCTTGTCATAGCTGTCGATGATCGGGTTGCCACCGTCGTCGGTAACAGTCTTTTTAGCCCAGTAGAGAGCATAACCCTCTGAGTTGACGCCGGCATAGCTGGGCAAAGCGAGCTGGTACATTGATTCACCCTCCTTGAGGAAGCGGTAGGTGCTGGCCCAGTAGTAGCCATCCTCGTCGAGCAGCTCAGCAGCAAGCTTAATCACCTTGTTGTGAGGTATGGTGAGGTTGGCGCTGATGTCCCAAGTGATGTTGCGGGTATTGAGCACAGTGTAACTGAGGTCGATTTCCCAACCATTGTTGCGCATCGAGCCGATGTTCATAGGAATCGAGCTGTAGCCCAATGATGGAGGCACAGGCACATTGTAGAGCATGTCTGAGGTCTGGCGGCTGTAGTACTCGATGCTACCCTGCAGGTCGCCATTGAGGAATGCGAAGTCGAAACCAGTGTTGAAGTTGTTGCTCTTCTCCCAAGTCAGATCAGGATTGCCCTTGTAAGCAAGGCTTGCATCAGAGAATACGCCGTCAGAACCGCTAACAGTGTATTGGTCGGCGTAAGCGTTGTAGGTCGACGAGCCGATATTGTCGTTACCGTTCTGGCCAAACGATGCCTTGAATTTCAAAAGGCTGATCCAAGTCAGATCCTTCATGAAATTTTCTTGGTTGATGTCCCAAGCGGCAGATGCCGACCAGAATGTACCCCAGCGCTTGTCGGGAGCAAAGCGCGAACTGCCGTCGCGACGAATTGAAGCCATCAGGAAGTATTTGCCGGCGTAGTTGTAGTTGATACGTCCGAGCCAACCGCGGTGAGCGAGTGTCGACCGAGCGCCGCCGTTGTGACGGTTGTCGATAGCGTTGTTGATTGCCCAGTTGGTGGGATTGTAGAGGTTGGTACGCGAGCCGTATACATATTCTGTCTGGTAGTCTTGCGACTCGTAACCAACGAGCACGTCAAAGTTGTTGACGTCGGCAATTGTGCGCGAATATGAAGCAAGCACCTGGCCCTGGATTGAACGGAAGCGGTCGGCCTCCTGCGTTACTTGACCGCCGAGCGATACGAACTGGCCGTAGACACCGTTGGTCAGCAGGTGAGAGCGAGTGTTGTCAACATAGAATGCCATTGTGCCGGTGACGTTGAGGCCGTCGATCGGGGTGATAGTAGCATACCACTTGCCATCGAAGATGTCGGTCAGGTAGTCGTTGACATTGTATTCAAGAGCGCCCACAGGGTTGGCGAGAAGCATTACCGGACGTGAGGTACCCATGCGACCCAGGCCGTAGTCAGCACCATCGCCATAGTCATAAACCTTCTTGCCATAGGTGTCATTGTAGAGGATTGATCCATCAGCTTTGCGGACATACATCGGGAACACGGGACCCATTGTCTGAGCCAGGTAGAATACGTTGCCTGAGCTTGAGCCGCCAGTCTGGTCGTCTGGATAAGCTGAATTGGTGTAGATATAACCCATGTTGGTACCAATCTTCAACCAAGGCTTGGCTTGGTAGTCGACCGAGGTACGGGTCGAGAGGCGCTTGAAGTGCGAACCCTTGATGATACCCGGATCTTCAAGATATGAACCTGACACATAGTAGTTGAGCTTGTCGGTACCACCAGTGATGCTGACATTGTATTCCTGACGGAAAGCGTTGATGAGCGATTCCTTGGTCCAGTCATCGCCAATCAGATAGTAGTTGCCAAGCACATAGCCGGGGGTGGCGTTGGGGTTGAACTTGCCATCAGTGCCAAAGGCATCTTGGCCAGCGGGGATGGTCCAAGTCTGATAGCCGCCGAGGCTTGACCAAATCTGATTGTTGGCGTAGGCGTGAGCTGAAGCCTCGTCGTAGCCATAGAAATAACGGCCAGTCATGTTGAGACACTGATAGAGAGTCTCGAGGAATTGACGCTGGTCGGTGATTTTGTCATAATCGGGGATAGCACGCGATGAAGCACCCCAGCGCATGTCTACGCTGACCTTGGCCTGACCACTCTTACCTTTCTTAGTGGTAACGAGGATGACACCGTTGGCACCGCGAGCACCATAGAGTGCGGTTGAAGCAGCATCCT
Organism: Bacteroidales bacterium; assembly: GCA_020860445.1. GTDB lineage: Bacteria > Bacteroidota > Bacteroidia > Bacteroidales > Muribaculaceae > CAG-873. Next base: position 13,016 of record JAJBUH010000199.1, read on the forward strand.
TAAGCACGGTGATCGACTCGATGTCGGTAGCCGAGATGGCGGCGATGTCACCGTCGTAAGGCATACCGTTGACCACATACAGAGGCGAGGTGCCAGCGTTGATAGAACCGACGCCACGGATGAGCACGGTCGATGATGTGCCCGGCTGGCCGTTTGAACTAAGTGTCTGCACACCAGCCATCTTGCCAGAGAAAGCGTTAGTAACATTGGAGACGAGGGCGTCTTCGAGCTGGTCGGCCTTGACCACAGAAGCCGAGCCGGTGTAGGCGGCTTTGGTGGTAGTGCCGTAGGCCACAACGATTACATCGTCGAGCACTTTGCTATTAGATTCGAGATGCACTGTCATCTTATTGTTGGCGGGAATAGCAAGATCCAGAGGATGCATGCCAACATAAGCGAAGGTGAGTTTGGTGACCGAGGCCGGGACAGTGATGGAGAACTCGCCATCAATATTTGTCGAAACACCTCGTGTCTCTCCATACGGCAAGACACTCGCGCCGATTATCGGCTCGTTGTCCTCCGCGCTTAACACGACACCGGTGACAGTGCGCGTCTGCGCCGACGCACACAATCCAAGCGTGAGCACTGCAACGAGTAATAAAAACAGCTTTTTCATACTTGAAAATTAAACATAGATTTTATGAACGATTATTTGTATATTCCTGATTTACAGTGAGCAGAGGGGCGATAGCAACTAAATAAAAGACCCCAGCCGACCAGTGGCTTGGCCACACGTCGGCACAGATAATGACATTGGTCTCCTTATGTAATAGATAGCAT
>JAJBUH010000041.1 GCA_020860445.1 Bacteroidales bacterium
AGTCTGTGTGAATCTGTGAATCTGTGTAAATCTGTGGTTTCTATTCATTTATATTATTCTGAGGTTTATTTAGTGTTTTGGTATTCAATTTGATGATAAATTGGTGGGTGGCAGCGACGGGGTCGGGGGCGGCGGAGATGGCTCCGCTCACTGCTACGCCTTTGGCGCCCACCTTAAGCAGGGAGGGCACATCCTCGGGGGTCACGCCCCCGATGGCCACTACTGGCATCTCGTAGCCGCTCGAGCGCAACCAGGAGAATATCTGCTCGTAGCCCTCGATGCCAAGCACCGGGGCGAGTTTCTTCTTAGTAGTGGTAAACCGCAACGGCCCCACCCCGGCATAATCAGCATTAGCAAAGTCGAGATGCTGCACCTGCTCCAGATTGTTGGCAGTGCTGCCAATGATCGCCATTGGACTTAAGAATTGGCGAGCTTGAGCCGGAGACATGTCATCCTTGCCCAGATGCACACCATCAATCCTCGTATTTCGAGCCAATGGAACACAGTCGTCTACCAATAAAATGGCACCCGCCTCTCGGCACATCTTCTTTACATTATATATTGCGAGCAGCAGGGTCTTGACATCCGCCTCCTTCATGCGTATCTGTATCCAGCGGCAGCCACCTTTCAGCACCGCCTCTACCTCTGCCTTGACCTCAGCTGGTGTGGTGCCATTGGTGATATACTGCAGCCCGAAGCGACCGCCACGCTTCATCTTAAGCCTCCTCAACTCCTTGTAAGGGTCTTGCGCTTGCCATATTGCGCCCAACAAGGCCGCACCTCCGAAACCCATCTTTTCCACCTCGTCAAGCCTCTCAATCGTCACCCCGCCCAGAGCCACCATCTTGTGAACAGGGGACAGCTCCCTGTTCACAGGGCCATATCCAGGCTTGGATATGGACGGAAAAATGGGCGAGAGGGTGACATAGTCATAATCTTGAGCCTCAGCCACCTCTTGCATGGAATGGCAAGAGCGCGAAACATGACTTGCCTGGCCTTCGTAGCGGGGATTGCGGCTATTGAGATGGGGGCCCAGGAGTCCAAGCTCGTCAATCAACGAGAAATGGTCGTGCAACTTGATGCGGTTTCTGAAACAAATAGGAATTTGTTTCAAGATTTCACGCAGTTCCTCCTTATTCAACCCCGGATGACGCAGATGCACGATATCGACAGCATTATACTCTAAAGCTGCCGTAAGAATTTCTCCCTCCTTGGGATGAGGCACTTCTGGGGTAAAGAGCAATATTTGGAATTTATCCTCCATAGGCTGCGGATATTATCAGCACATTGTCGTTGGGATTGAGTACGATTGTCTCCCAGTCGGCGCGCTTGGCAATCTTGTCGTTGAGGGCAACGGCGGTGCCACGCTCTGGCACATTCAGCTCTTGCATCAGCTGAGCCAAAGTCATGCCGTCAGCCACCTCTCGTTTTTCATCATTAACTATTATCTCCATAGTATTTTTCGTTTTTCATTATTCATTTTTCATTCTCCCAGCCGTGTCTCACTGGGCCGTGGCCATGGCCCAAGTCATAATCGGCGCCTGCGGTGATAGCATGCTGCAGCCAATCGATGGCATGCTCCACCGCCATCGGCACATCTTCTCCTTTGGCTAAAAAGCAAGCAATAGCCGATGAGAGTGAGCACCCCGTGCCGTGAGTGTTGACCGTATCAACCAGCGGATGGCGAAATTCGCAATCAAGCCCCTTCCACCACAAGCGGTCGACTAGCATTTGCCCATCGCCATGACCTCCCTTGACCAACACCCCAATCCAGCCATAGAGGCTGGCGATAGCCGAAGGTGTTAATTCCTTTGGCGCAAAGGGCGAAAAGAATCGATCTACAGTCTCCCGAAATGGTGTCTCCTCTCCCACGCTGACCTGTCCCCTGTGGGAGAGGAGGGCTGTAGCCTCGGGGAGGTTGGGGGTGATGAGGGTGACACAGGGGAAGACACGCTTGGCGAGCACAGTCATGGCCGAGCTGTCGCTCAGGGCATCGCCCGAGGTGGCCACCATCACCGGGTCGAGCACGATATTGGATAGTTGATAGTGTTCTATAGCCTCGGCTATCACTTCGGCAGAATCGGCATCAGGCACCATGCCAATCTTCACGGCATCGGGTCTGACATCGCTGCACACGGCATCGAGCTGCTGACGCAGCAATTCCTTGCCCACGGCCCGATAATCGACCACGCCGCGCGTGTTTTGGGCCGTGACAGCGGTAATAGCCGTCATGGCATAGACATCGAGAGCGCAACAGGTCTTGATATCGGCCTGTACGCCCGCACCGCCAATGGAATCACTCCCGGCAATCGACAAAACTGTGGTGTACTTTTTCATCTTATCGGCTTTAATAAAGTAAGCCCATATAGATGACGTGCGATGAGCTTTGGCTCTTATCCCTACGGCAGCATTACCTGCATCAGGTTATAAGGGTATAATCTCAGCCGGAGCAGAATCGCCCGACACCCCTTGCGAGCTTGCGCTCGCAGCTATGAGCGGCGCAATTTCCTTGCGCCACCGCAAAATTACAAATTTTTCTCCAACCTACCTACATCTCCCCGCATTTTTTCTCCAAACCTTTGCTATTCTATGCCATCGCGCATTACGGATAGCATGGCTCGGCGCGAGGTGACGGTGATTTCGCCAGGAGCGTAGGTGATGCAACCCATCTCGACCAGATGGTCGAGGGCGGCTATGTAGCTGCTGCGCTGTACCCCAAACATGGCATACAGGTCTCTCTGCTTGCAGGTGATGGTGATGTCTTGGGCTGTGGGTTGGGTCAGAGCTATTACCCACATGGCCAAGCGCTCCTCGATGCTGCCGCCCGTCATAGCCAAGACACCCTCGATGCACTTTTGGGCGTTCATCGACAGATAATTAAGGAAGTTGAACATGAATATTTCGTCCGAGGCCAGAATCTTAACATAGTCGCTCTTTGACACTTGCACGATGCTGGCCTCCTCGACTGCTACCCCCTTGCCGGGGTATATGGTAGAGCTGCCAAACAAGAAGTCGGGACTGATTACATCGGGAGCTTTGAGAGTTTGGCTAATGCGGAAACGGTCATCGCTGTTTGCGATGCTGATGCGCACGCTGCCGTCTATTATGAATTTGATATGTGTGCAAGGTTCGCCTGCCTCGACTACTGTTTCGCCGGGTGAATATTTGAGGAAATGGAATTTGGCCATTCCCACGGTTGCGGCTATGCGCTCGTGGGTCACACCCCGAAATAGCGGGAGATTAGTGAGTATTTCAAACATGCTATCCATGGCAGAAATCTATATAGGTTGTCGATTTTTGATACAATTCTGTAATTACCTAACATAGTTTAAATAATTTTGTTCACACGCAACGAGGCCAAGCCCTCGTTGGGGCTTGGCCTCGGTATTGTTAAGAGGGTATGTCAGAAGTTGTAACCGAGAGTGAACTCTACGGTGTTTTGGCGGAATTTATAGCCGTCGGGTAGGTCGTTGTATAGGTTGACCATGCCGACCGAACCGCTCACACCTATATAATAGTTCTGAATAGTGAGGCCTACGCCGAAATTCCAAGCGCAGTCGGCGCGGTTGAAGAGGCCATTGTCGTCATACATGCCTTGATAGTCTTTAATCTCATAGCCAGCCTCTGCTCCATAGCCATAGCCTTTGAAGTGCATATCATTGACGAAGCCTATGCGCAACATCGGGCCTGTGAAAACCATCAGCTTGGTGTCTTGCGTGAAGTCGAAATGATAACCGAAGTTGAGAGGAATTGCCAATCCGAAGTTGCGGAATGAGATATCGGTCATATCCCAGTCTTCGTAGAGCTGGAAGTTGTTGCTCTTAGCGCCCCAGGTGTTGTAATAGAGTTGCAATTGGGGCTCAAAGTAGAAGTTGGCCGTGATAGGAGTGTTGTAGATGCCAGCAATGGAGAAACCAGCGCCGTTTTTATACATATCGCCCGGTTTTGAGTAGGGGCAAGAGATATCTACTGATGCGCGCAGACCGAAGTATGCTTTATTGTTGGGGTTGTTGAGCAGGTAATCCTGTGCTGAAGCAAACATGCTGCCGAGCGTCGCGGCTGCAATGAGGAGCAATGTCTTTTTCATAATCAATCGTCGTTTAGTTGATGTGTGTATCCTTACAACGCACAGCCAATCTGAAAAGTTTCTGAAAAAGATTAGCCCATATCATATCCTCGATCCTTTGGAGAAAAATTTTTTAGGAAGAATGAAGAATGGCCATCCGGTAAGGACTCCGGATGGCCATTTTTCATTATTCATTATTCATTATTCATTCTTCAACAGCTTCTGCTTCAGCCTCTTCGGTTTCGGCCGAGGGAGTGATGTTGGGAAGCTCAAGACCGAGATGCTGCTTGGCATCAATGCGCTTGAGGATGATACCGATAATCAGAGCGGCAACGCCCAGACCGGCAAGCATCACCAGAGGTGCGGTGTAGTTGTACATCGTGGCAGCTTCTTCAGCGGTAATCATACCGGCAGCTTGCTGCTCCAGGATATCTTGGTTGGTGCCGTCGAGCACCTTGCCAATCAGCATCGGGAAGAGCCACAGACCGATATTCTGAATCCAGAAAATCAGCGCGTAGGCCGAACCGATCACCTTGGCATCAACCAGCTTAGGCACGCTGGGCCAGAGCGAAGCGGGCACCAACGAGAACGAAGCGCCAAGCACCAGGATAGTCACATAGGCAACAATCACGCCACCCACGGGGCTGCCCTTGAACATCGGCAGGATGAAAGCGAAAGTCAAGTGGCAAGCAATCAGCAGCAAAGCGCCATATACGAGCATCGAGGCTGCCTTGCCCTTGTGGTCAACCACCTTGCCCAGAATCGGGGTGATGCCCACAGCAAGGAGCGGGAACACTGAGAAGATTGTGCCAGCCGACTGGCGCATGTAGCCCATGTAGCAGAATGCTACCAAGCCGACAACTGCCACAGCCAGATACACCTGCTTCATCGGGCGCTTGCTGAAGTTGCTGGCAAATGCGGCAGCAGCCACAATCAGCATCACAATGTATGAGATGATAGTCACACTGTCGCTGGCCCAGAATGAATCGGGAGCCACATCGGTAAAGGTGAGGTTGCACTGCAGCATGTTCACAGCGTACTTCTGGAATGGGAAGATGGCCGAGTAGTACAGCACGCACAGCAGAGCCACGAGCCAGAAGCCCCAGCTGCTGAGGATTTTGCCCACATCTGAGATTTTGAAGGGGTCGTCCTTGGCTTCAGCCTCCCCGGTTTGGGCGTCAAGCTTCTTGTCCATGAAGAAGTAAACCACAAACATTATCAAGGCGATCATCAGCAGCACCACGCCGAATGCCACCGAACGGTCGACATCGACCTTGCCGCCAAGCAGAGCGAAGAAGGGCGAGAAAATCATACAGGTAGCTACGCCCAGACGCGCCAGAGCCATCTCCGAGCCCATAGCCAGAGCCATCTCCTTACCCTGGAACCACTTGACGATGCCTCGCGACACAGTGATGCCAGCCATCTCCACGCCGCAGCCGAAGATCATGAAGGCGATAGCAGCCAGCTTGGCGCTTGCTGGCATGCCGAGATAGAAGGGCGAAATGCCCAACTCGTCAAATACGGGAATATAATTAAGGTGAGTGTTGAACCAAGCCTCGAGCGAGCTGCCCATAAAGGCCTCAGAGAGGGAATAGTACTGAATCAAAGCTCCCACCAGCATCACAGCGCCAGAGAGCAGGGCGGTAAAGCGCACACCCATCTTGTCGAGGATGATGCCAGCGAATATCAAGAAGAAGACAAACACGTTGAGGAAGGTCTCGGCTCCCTGCATCGTGCCGAAGGCTGTGCTGTCCCAGCCGCGAGTGCTCTGCAGCAAACCCTTGATAGGTGACAAGATGTCCATGAAAATGTAGCTGCAGAACATCGCCATTGCCAACAGCAGAAGCGCTGTCCAGCGTGCCCACGACTTGTCGCGCAACAGCTCCACCCGGGAGCCCGTCGCTGTGGTTGTCTTTTGTGCCACGTCGGTTGTCATAAAGAGTAGAAATGTAAATTTTTATTGGTTTGTTTCTGATTTTTTGATTTTCTGTGTGCAAATTTAAGAATTTATACTTAACTTTGAAAATTATTTGTGCAACAGATTTCCACAATGAACAAAAATAATGCAAAAACCATCGAGGAAAGCCAGCCAGCATGGAAACGGCCCTATACTTTTGACCGCGTAGTGCGCATGGTGCTCGCCGCATTGCTGATATGCGGCGTGGTGTGGCTGCTCAACCGGCTGAGCTCGGTGCTGCTGCCTTTTTTGGTGGCCTGGCTCATCGCGTACATCCTCGAGCCATTTGTGCAGCGCAATTGCGCCTTGCTCCGCACCAAGCGGCGCTTTATGCCAATCGTGCTCACCCTGCTCGAGCTGACCATGCTGCTGGTGATGCTGGGTGTGCTGTTTATCCCCTCGATATTCCAGGAGATGCATCAGTTGGCCGATTTGATACGCCAATACGCCTCAACCGACTACACGGTGACCATCATTCCCGCCTCGGTGCAGGATTTCCTGCGCGACCACATCGATTTCAACTGGATATCCGATGAGCTGACCAAGCAAGACATGCGCTCCCTTATCGACATGACCACCCGCTTCCTGGCAGGCGGTTGGGAACTGATCATGGGCGTAGTCAATTGGTTCCTGGTGTTACTGTATGTGGTATTCATCATGCTCGACTATGAGAAGCTGCTGTCAGGATTCAAGCACATGGTGCCACCGAGACTCCGCGCCTCAGTCTTCGCCGTTACCAAGGATGTCAAGGAGAGCATGAACCATTATTTCCGTGGCCAGTCGCTGGTGGCTCTGTGCGTGGGCGTGCTCTTCAGCATCGGATTTTTGATGGTGGGCTTGCCACTGGCCGTAGTGCTGGGCCTATTCATCGGAGTGCTCAACATGGTGCCTTACCTGCAACTCATCTCAATCGTGCCCACCACCCTGCTATGCTTGGTGGCATCGGTGCAAGATTCAGTAGCATTCTGGCCCCTGTGGTGGGAGTGCATGCTGGTCTATGCCATAGTGCAATGCATCCAGGACCTGTTTCTTACTCCCAAAATCATGGGCAAGGCTATGGGCCTCAACCCAGCCATCATCCTGCTCTCACTGTCGGTATGGGGCTCGCTGCTTGGTTTCATTGGGCTGATCATTGCCCTGCCACTCACCACATTGGTGCTTGCATACTATAATGAATACATAATACACAGGCACGACGGCGAGAATTTCTCACAGCACCGCACCGATGCCGAAGATATTGACAAAGCCATAGAATTTCCAAATGACTAATCCTACACCCAAAGGCAACCAACTGGTGCTGGCACGTGTATTTGAACACGACGTACCGGCCAATATAGCCATGGGGATGCTGCGCGCCAACGGCATACCTTGCATCCTCGACCATGAGATAGTATCAAATGTGTTTGGCATACAGCTCACCCCATGCGATGGCATACGGCTGATGGTGAGGCGCCGCGACCTGCCAGTAGCCCTGAAGCTGCTGCGCGAATGTGACGACTGATCCACTGATTAATTAGGCTCTAAACCACAGATTCCCTGATTAAGTATCAAACCACAGATTTCCACAGATTTCCACAGATTCGAGCATCGGGAAGCCTTGATTACAAAGCTATGCCCATTTGGAATCTGTGGAAATCTGTGGAAATCTGTGGTTCTATACTAAATAGAATTATTCTGCGGGCTTGGCTTCCCAGCCGAGAGCGCTGGCGCCGAGCACAGCGGCATCAGCCTCCTTGAGCTCGCTCAGCAGCACCTTTGGCTTGCCCTTGAAGATGTTGAGCATGCTCTTGTCCATAGCAGTCTTGAGGGGCTTGAGCAGCAAGTCGCCGCTCTTGGCCAGACCGCCAAACAGGATGAATGCCTCAGGCGATGAGAACACTGTCATGTCGGCCAGAGCCTCGCCGAGGATTGTGCCGGTGAATTCAAACACGTCCTTGGCCAGCTTGTCGCCCTGCATAGCGGCATCATACACATCCTTTGATGTGATCTGGTCGATAGGAATGTTGCGGAGCAGTGAGGGCTCAGTGCGGATCTCGAGGAACTCGCGAGCTGTACGAGCCACACCGGTAGCCGAGCAGTAAGCCTCGAGGCAGCCCGAGCGACCGCAGCCGCAGAGACGTCCGTTGTTGCGCTTCACGATCATGTGGCCGAGCTCGCCAGCAAAACCGTCATGGCCGTAGACGAGCTGACCATTGACCACAATGCCCGAACCCACGCCAGTGCCGAGGGTAATCATGATGAAATCCTTCAGGCCGCGAGCGGCGCCGTAGGTCATCTCGCCGATAGCTGCAGCGTTGGCGTCGTTGGTGATCACCACGGGGATTTGGAATTTGTCCTCGAGCAGTTGCTGCAATGGAATAGCGCCGCGCCAAATCAGGTTGGGAGCATTCTCGATCATACCGGTGAAGTAGTTGGCGTTGGGAGCGCCCACGCCGATACCGTTGATTTTGTCGACAGCATCGTTGGCTACGATCAGACGTGTCACTTCGTTGTAGAGCTCGTCGATATAGTCCTCGATTTTGGGATGTTTAGCTGTCTTGATTGATGAGCTGGCAATCACAGTGCCACGTGCGTCAACGATACCGAACACCGTGTTGGTGCCGCCAATGTCGATGCCTACTACATAAGGTTTCATATCAGTGTATTATTTTTGATTAAGTAAATTGAGATGCGATAGGTTGGGTTATGGGCATTTGGAATTGAAATGCCAGCACAAATGTAGCGTTTTATTTTCTATTTGTATTAACAAATTAGCTAATTTTACATTTTTTTACTATTTTTGCCATTATTCCCTTAGTTTTGCGGGAAGAATAGGCAAGCATCGCCGTAGCTTAGGAATCTGAAGCCGTGGTCGAGGGCATACTGGTATGCCTCGCGCCACCCCTCGCCTATAAAGGCTGCCACCAACAGCAGGAGGGTCGAACGCGGCTGGTGGAAATTGGTGACCATGGCATCAACCACCTTATATTCATATCCCGGAGCGATGATTATGCGGGTAGAACCATGCAGTGTGCCGAGGCCACTCTGGCGCATATACTGCGCTACAGTCTCCAATGCCTCGCGGCGCGATAGGCGCGGATGATCCTCGGCATAAGGGTACCATTGCGGCACCTCGCCGTCCCACAGCCCTTGGCTGATGAGGCAACCGATTTGGTACAGGCTCTCGAGGGTGCGCACCGAGGTGGTGCCAACGGCTACCACCGGCTTGTCGCCACGAGCCAAATCCTCGATTAGCGCCAAAGGCACGGATATGAACTCGCTGTGCATCTCGTGCCGAGTCACATCGTCGTCCTTGACTGGCTGGAATGTGCCAGCGCCGACATGCAGAGTCAGCTCTCTGCGCTCCATCCCGGCCTTGTCAAGGGCCTGGAGCAACTCAGGGGTAAAATGCAATCCGGCCGTGGGGGCAGCTACTGAGCCATTGTGCTTTGAGTAAACAGTCTGGTAGTCTTGGCTGTCCTCGGCCTCGGTGTCACGATTAAGATATGGCGGGATAGGTATCACGCCAGCGGCAGAGATTACCTCGGCAAATGTCAGGTGGGCCGGTTCCCAGCTGAACTCAACTATCGAGGCGTTGCCTCGCTTCTCGATGCGCAGCGCACGCAGCACCCCCCCCTGCCCGTCGACAGCGATAGGCTTGGTGAGTACTCCCTCTTTCCACCTCTTTGAGTTGCCCACCAAGCATAGCCAACGGCAATGGCCAGTGGAAGCGAAATTCAAAGCGTAATCAACCGGCTCGACTGGCTCAAGGCAGAAAATCTCGATGTTGGCCCCAGATTCTTTATTGAATCGCACACGCGCATTGATTACTCGGGTATTGTTGAATACAACGCGCGCTCCAACGGGCAGCAAATCTGGCAATTTGGCGAATACGCCCTCGGTGAGCTTGCCATCGGGGGCGAGGGCAAGCAGCTTGCATTGGTCGCGCATAGCCAGGGGGTGTTTGGCTATGCGCTCATCGGGGAGAGGATAGTCGTAGTCGCTGATTTTTATGTTGGCAAATGTCATAAGTTTCTATTCAGTGTCTTTTTCGTGTCATATCGGTGACAAAGGTACGAATTTTTGTTGAAAATCCCTACCTTTGACTCTACATTTCAAATAATTTTGGTTTATGGCTAAGACAGGCGACATAGTTAGGTTTCTCAACTCGGTGGGCGGTGGCAGAATCACCCGCATCGAGGGGACGATTGCTTATGTCGACGAAGACGGTTTTGAGACCCCGGTGCTGCTGCGCGAGTGCGTGGTGGTGACCCCGGCCGGAGGCATCCCCGACAAGATGCAGCTCGTAATCCCCAAGGAGGAAATCTCAAAGGCCAAGGAGTCAAAAGCCGAACCAGCACCTACGTTTGAGCTACCCTTTGTCGAGACGGCCGAGGGCGAAACTCTCAACATTGTGCTGGGATACGAGGCTCAGGATCTGAAGCGACTGTCGCAAAGCGCCTTTGACGCCTATCTGGTCAACGACTCGAATTATTTCCTGTATTTCACCTACCTCACCCGAGGCGATGAGCAGAATGGTTGGACCACCCGCTATGCCGGTATGGTCGAGCCTGGCACTCAGGTGCTGCTGGGCGAGGTCGAGCGTGAGCAGCTGCCCCTGATGGACAGGGTGGCTATCCAATACATAGCCTTCAAACAAGGGCGCGAATTTCAAGCCAAGGCTCCGGCTTGGGTTGAGGTCAAGCTCGACACCACCAAGTTTTTCAAGCTGCATTGCTTCCAGCGCAACACTTATTTTGACGAGCCAGTAATCGCAGTGCCGATTGTGCGTTCTGATATTCCGGCTCGGCAAATCGAGATTGACCCGCACGCCCTGAATCGGGCAATGCGCGAAAAGTCGCAACAAGCCAAGCCGATGTCGCGCCCCTCGCAGAAAAAGCAAATGGCCATCGATGGCCCATTGGTGGTTGATTTGCACATCAACGAGCTGATTGACAACACCTCGGGCCTCAACAACACTGACATGCTCAATGTGCAGCTTGACAAATTTCGCGAGGTGATGGACACAAACCTCAAGAACCATGGCCGCAAGATAGTGTTTATCCATGGCAAAGGCGAAGGGGTGCTGCGCAAGGCCCTGCTCAAAGAGCTGAGCTATCGATACAAAGGCTGCGAAGCGCAAGACGCCTCATTCCAAGAATACGGATACGGGGCCACGCAAATCAAGATCAAATAGTCGCCCCTCATAACCAACTTTTGACTTTTGACTTTTGCCTCTTGCCTTTTGACTTTTGACTTTTGACTTTTGACTTATTATTCTCTCCGGGCTAATGCCCAATTGACAGACGTTACCATAAAAGCTTACCACCATGATCGTGTGCTTCTCCGGCACTGGCAATAGCCGCCACGTAGCCGACTTGCTTCAAGACTCTCTCGGCGATGAAATCGTAAGATTTCCGCCCGGCCTGATGACGAATCCCGAAAAGATACGTCTCCCCGTCAACGACGGCCGGATCGTATGGGTGTTTCCAGTGCATAGCTGGGGATTGCCCAATGTGATGGTGCGCGTGCTCAAGCATGCCCGCATCAATAGCCGTACCGAGGTCAAGCACTACATGGTATGCACCTGCGGCGACGACATCGGCCTATTGGACAAACAATGGCGCAAGATGATGCGCCGGCGCCGCTGGCGCGACATGGGGGCTTACTCGGTCGAGATGCCAAACATCTATACCTTTATGAAGGGGTTTGATGTCGACACCGCCGAGGTAAGAGACCGCAAACTCAATGCGGCCCCGGCCCGCGTGGCTGCCATAGCCCAGGCCATCAAGGATGAATCAACACAGACCGATGTGGTCCGGGGTCGATTCGCCTGGATCAAGTCACGGGTGCTCTATCCTCTGTTTATGCGCTTCATGACTCGCACTGCCCCATTCCACACCACCGAGGCTTGCAACAGCTGCGGCAAATGCGCTCGCAATTGTCCCATTACTGCCATCGAGATGGTCAACGGCCATCCTCGCTGGAATCCCAAGACTTGCATCATGTGCACCCGTTGTTACCACTGCTGTCCACAGCATGCGGTGGCCTACGGCTCTGCCACTGACGGAAAAGGACAATATATCTGCCAAACCTACTCACTTAAGTAGGACAAGAAATTTGTATAATTGGCGGAAAGTAATTATCTTTGCAACGCATTTGCGCATCATTTGATTAATCGACAGCTAATGAAACTTACCAAACTCTTGTTTTTGATGGCCGCGCTCATCGCGGTCTTGGCGCTCCCATCGCGCGCCGCTGCCCAAAAGGGCGAAGCCGTGTTTGGCGTGCAGACGGGTTACACATCAACCAACGAATCAGCAATCGCTGGCCTTTTCTTCCAGTACGGTCTCACCGAGAATCTGAGAATCGCGCCTGAGATGGGGTGCGTGTTCCGCCATAAAGACCTTGATGCGTTCACTGCCGATATCAATGTGCAATTTCCCTTGCAACTGGGCACCAATCAGGGCGAACTATACCCTCTGGCCGGTCTGGCCGTAGCATCGTGGACTCACCACCATGTGATTCCCGACATGGATGATGTCTCGACTCGCTCGACCAAGGTGGGCGCCAATGTGGGCGCAGGCTTTCAATTCAACGCCTCGCCTACCCTCAAGATAAAGATTGAGACCAAATACACTATCGTGTCGAGATACTCAACCTTTGTGGCCGCTGTTGGCTTGGGATACATATTCTGAGTAATAAGTAAGGAGTAATAAGTAAAGGCCCAAAATGGCTATTATATTAGGTATAGAATCATCGTGCGATGATACCAGCGCAGCAGTGATTCGCGACGGATTGCTGCTCTCCAATGTGATTGCATCGCAAAAGGTGCACGAGGAATACGGCGGCGTAGTGCCTGAGTTGGCCTCGCGCGCCCATCAGCAAAACATCGTGCCGGTGGTGGATGCCGCTATCCGCCGCGCCGGCATCCAGAAGACCGACCTCGACGCTATCGCTTTTACCCGAGGACCCGGCTTGATTGGGTCGCTGCTTGTTGGCACAAGCTTTGCCAAGGGCATGTCGCTGGGGCTGCGCATTCCTATGGTGGAGGTCAATCATCTCCACGGCCATGTGCTGTCGCATTTCGTAAGGGAGAAAGCCGAAGACGAAGTGCCAGAATTCCCCTACCTTTGTCTGCTTATCTCGGGTGGCAACTCCCAGATCATCATGGTCAATTCGCCATCGGATATGCAGATTCTGGGCCAGACCATCGATGACGCCGCTGGCGAGGCTTTTGACAAGTGCGCCAAGGTGATGGGGCTCCCCTATCCCGGTGGGCCGCACGTCGACCGACTTGCCGCCATTGGCAATCCAGATGCATTCAAATTTGCAAAGCCTCATCTGCCGGGGCTCGACTACAGTTTCAGCGGCCTCAAGACATCGTTTCTCTACACCCTGCGCGATGAGCTGAAAAAGGATCCTGACTTCATCACCAAGAATCAGGCCGACCTCGCCGCCTCGCTGCAGCGCACTATCATCGACATCCTGCTCGACAAGCTGCGCCAAGCGGCTCATCAGACCGGTGCCAAGACTATCGCCATCGGCGGTGGCGTCTCTGCCAATTCGGGCGTGCGCCAAGCGGTGGCCGACTTCTGCGCCGCTGAGGGCATCAAGGCTTTCATCCCAGCTCGCGCCTTCACCACCGACAATGCCGCCATGGTAGCTATGGCTGGCTACTTCAAATACCTCGCCCACCAATTCTGCCCCTACGACGCCGTCCCCTACGCCCGCGTCAGCGTCTAACTCCCTCCCC
>JAJBUH010000154.1 GCA_020860445.1 Bacteroidales bacterium
AACCAAACCCGATAGGTTAACTCGCCTGCGCTCGTTGCTGCTTCGCGGTGACGAATCAGAGCTACCGGGAATAAACATTGCAAATGTAGCAATTATTCTAATACTAAACAAATAATTTGAGTAAGAATCCCAAATTTCGGACAATAGAGTGGCAAAGAGGCCAGATAAAATTTTCTTAGATTTAAACAGTGAAAAGTTTCTCGTTTGAGAAACTTTTTGTATTTTTGCGGTGTAAATATTAGAAACGGTGATAAAGTATGGAAAATAATGTTTTGGGGCGAGAGGTTGCCCGTGTGAGAAAAGAGAAAATGGTGGGCTGCTATTGGAATTACCGCGTGAGAGCCATGGTGAGATAAAGACTAAAGAGATAGAGAGAATTGAATTAAACAGAATACTAAACGAGCTCGTGGAGGCAGTACGGACCAGGCTGGATCTAAGAGCGCTGTATGCGGTAAGCGTGGTGATGCACTCCGATGTGGCTAAAAGGCTTGAGCGAGGATTAGTACCCAATCCCAAAGTGGAGAGTCTGTATGAACAACTGATTGATGAAATCAACGGAAGAGTCAGTTCATAAAAGACACCGCACTATAGCATTCCATAAGGGAGTGTATAGTGCTTTGTCGGCGTTTTACATTCAGGCATGGTTTACCTACAATACACTGATGTTTAATCAAATATAATTGTGTAGACGTTGTCTACACAATTTCACATATATAATTCTTATATCCCCTCCCATCTCTTAGGAGAGGCCATTATGGGCTTAGATTGACCTTGTTCCTTCAGAATCCTCCAAGCTTCGATTCTTCTACAAAACAATTGGAATAGATTTGGTTAATTTAATCCTTTTTACTAAATTTGCATCAAATAGGCCGAATATTACCACCGACTCTACAAATATGAACACAGATAATCTACAGCCCCTTGAAATACAGTTTTCTGAACTGTTAAAAATAATCCAAAGCCATCGCAGTGCGGCTTTGCGTGTCGTCAATACAGAACAGATGCAAATGGCATGGGAAATTGGAGCCTATGTTTCCTCTAAGCTCAAGACAGAGCAATGGGGAAGTAAAGTGGTGACTCAATTGGTGGAGTATGTTCAGACAAATGCTCCTGATATAAGAGGCTTTAGTAAGAAGAATATATATAACATGGTGATGTTTTATGAGGAATACTCTTCAGCAGCCTTTGATAAAGTTTTGGGGCAATACCTCAACCAACACATTTTACACTCAACAAAGGCAAAACCACAAACCTCTGATAGCCAAACTAACAGAATTGTGCAGATAGCGTCTACACAATTTAAAACTGATGGTCAGACACACTCTCCTCTCGTAGCCCAACTACAAATTGGACCATTTCCTGACCTATTGGGACAAATATCTTTTTCCAAGCATATCTATATCTTGAATCAATGTAAAAGCCCTGAGGAACGGCTATTTTATCTTCTCTACACAAGCCGAGAACAGCTTTCCTATAAGGATTTACAACGTTGCATAAGTACTGACACCTTTTCTACCCTGCTTGGAAGCAAAGGAAATCTCTCAAAAGGTCTTTTAGAGTCCGTACCACATGCCTCTGTTATCTTCAAAGATACTGCCTATCTTGATTTCTTGGGACTTCCAAATAAATATAGTGAGAAAAGGCTGCGTAAGGGGATTGTAGCCCATATAAAAGAGTTCATACTCGAGTTGGGCAAGGATTTCATTTTTATGGGGGAGGAATATCCATTAGAAGTTGGTGGAGAAACTTTTCATATTGATTTGCTCTTTTTTCACCGGGGCATCCAGGCCCTTTGCGCCTTTGAGCTTAAAACAAACCCATTTCACCCTAAAGACATAGGTCAACTGAACTTCTACCTCGAGGCATTAGACAGAGATGTAAAAAGAAGTAATGAAAATCCATCTGTGGGGATACTTCTTTGTCCTTCAGCCAATAAAACAGTGGTAGAATACGCCCTTAGTCGAAATATGAGCCCCACCCTTGTGGCAGAGTATAAGCGCCAGCTCATCCCTAAGGAGAAAATGCAATCACTCCTCAAGGAGTATTGTGAATTTATCAACCAAGTCTGATATTAATGGAGGGTGGTGACATGAGGTCGCCTCGACTATCTGCAGACCATCTTTGACGATGATGCCATTATAATCGTGGGGCAGGTGTTGCAAAATGCAACCCGACCCAACGACCTGGGCTATGCCAACCTCAACCCCATCGTCAAGTATAATCGCTACACCAAGGATAGCTACATGGAGCGACTTAAAACCAGTTTTGCCAGCAAGGAGTTCATCAACCTGCGCTTCAACAAGACAGAGGTGCGCAAATCCGCCAACGGCGGCGAAATTTACGGTATCCAGCTTGAGCAGGACTATTACTCGTCAAATTACTCTGACCATGGCTACTTGTTTCTGGAATTGAATCTCAACAACCCCAAAGAGCCTCTCATCCTGATCCGCACTTGGCAGCCCAAGCCCGACCCCAACTTCGGCATCTACAGCCTCGAAGACTTCCCCATCCAGCAATTCGACTAATCTTTAGGGTATTGAACCCGTTAGCGAATCTCCAAATTGCTGATTCCTGTTCAGGGCTAACTCGCGACTTTTAACTTTTATTGAGGATTTGGCATAAATAATCCATGTTCCTGAGGCATTTTTTCCGCC
>JAJBUH010000262.1 GCA_020860445.1 Bacteroidales bacterium
CTCATAACTCATAACTCATAACTCATAACTCATAACTCATAACTCATAACTCATACCTCATAACTCATACCTCATAACTCATAACTCATAACTCATAACTAATATGTTGATGCATCTGCTGCAATTCACTGATTCAGCGTTCCCGGTGGGCACATTCTCATTCTCCAACGGTTTGGAGACTGCGGCCCACATCGGCATCGTGCATGATGCCGATACCCTGGAGCAATACACGCGATCGGTGGCATTGCAAGGCGCCCTAAGCGATGGCGTGGCTGCCTTGCTGGCTTATCGCGCTGCCAAGGCCAGAGACTACGATACCATACTCAAAGTCGACCAAGAGATAATGCTGTTTAAGATGAACGATGAGGCGCGCCTGATGCTGCAACGCATGGGCAAGAAGTTGGCTGAACTCGGAGTCAAGCTTTTCAAAGCCGATGACGACCTGTTCCATCGCTGGATCGCCGACATCAACTCGGGCAAAACGCCGGGGTCTTATCCCGTGGCCCAAGGAATAGCATTCGCTCAGGCTGGACTATCGGAGGAGGAATTGTTTGCCAGCCATCAATACGGCGTAATCAACATGGTATTGTCGGCAGCTCTGAGATGCGTCAGGGTATCGCATTACGATACGCAGGACATTCTGTATCGCCTATCGGCTGATGTGCCAAAGCTGTACGAGCGCGCTCGCGCGATGACTTTCCACGATATGAACAGCTTCGTGCCAGAGATGGACATCTTCGCCTCGATGCACGAAAAAGGCCAGATGCGTATGTTCATGAATTAACACACATTACTTTTTACTCATTACTTATTACTTTTTGAGATGTCAACTTGCAGAATAGGAATCGGAGGCCCGGTTGGTTCGGGCAAAACAGCACTGATCGAGGCCATCACCCCGCGATTGATGGAGAAGGGCTTGAATGTGCTTATCATCACCAACGATATTGTCACCACTGAGGATGCCAAGCATGTACGCCGTACCCTCAAGGGCGTATTGGCCGAAGACCGAATCATCGGTGTCGAGACTGGCGCCTGCCCGCATACCGCAGTGCGCGAAGACCCCTCGATGAACATTGCCGCCGTCGAGGAGATGGAGGCTAAGTTCCCCGAGGCTGACGTGGTGCTTATCGAGAGTGGCGGCGACAATCTGACCCTTACATTCAGCCCGGCCCTGGTGGATTTCTTTATTTATGTAATCGATGTGGCCGCTGGTGACAAGATACCGCGCAAGGATGGCCCTGGCATTTCGCAAAGCGACATTCTGGTGATCAACAAAATCGACTTGGCGCCTTATGTCAACGCCTCGCTCGAGGTCATGGACCATGACTCAAAGCTGATGCGTCCCGGCAAACCCTTTGTTTTCACCAACTCAATGACTGGCGAAAACATCGATCAGCTCGTCGACCTCCTCTTCAAGATGGCCCTCTTCGATAAAATGAAAAACGAAAAATGAAAAATACCATCCGGTATCATTCTTCAGTTTTAATTCCTCATTCTTAATTTTTCATTTTTCATTTTTAATTGAATATGCGTTACTACTCCGATTCGCCCAAGGTGGACTTCGATTCCATGCCTGAGATGGCCCCTTACCTCGAGCAACCCGAAGCTATGTATGTCGGTTGCCCGGGCAAGCATGGCTATCTCAACCTTGGCTTTGAACTCAACAGCGAAGGCAAAAGCATATTGCGCGAACTCGACCGGCGCGCCCCACTGATTGTACAACAAGAGTTGTACTTTGACGAGGAATTGCCAGGACTGCCTTGCGTGTACATCTTATCATCGGGCGGACCCAATGTTGACGGCGATCGCTATGTGCAAAATTTCTTGGTCAAAAAGGATGCAATGGCGTTTGTCAGCACCGGGGCGGCTACCAAAATAGCCGAGATGAAACGCAACTATTCTGGTATGCTGCAGACCATTACGCTCGAGGAGAGCGCATATTTTGAATATCTGCCCGAGCCCATCATCCCCTGCAAGCACTCGCGCTACATCTCTGATACAAAGATTGTGGCTGATGCGACTGCCACGCTTGTTTATTCTGAGATCTATATGGGCGGACGCAAATATTACAAGGATGGTGAGCTATTCCAGTATGACATCCTGTCGGTGTGCACCCATGCAGAGAGACCTGACGGCGAGCAACTATTCCGCGAGAAATTCATAATCGACCCACACGACAACGACCTGCGCATGATTGGTCAGATGCACGATTTCGATGTCTTCGCCAACGTGGTGGTACTCGCTCCGAAAGACAAGGCCGAAGAGGTGTACGCCCAAACCGAACCATTTTACGACAAAGAAAATCGCCTGGCCGCTGGCATTACCCACCTGCCAAACCAGAGCGGCCTGCTATTCAAGGTGCTCGGTATGGAGTCAGGGCCTGTGAAAAAGACAGTCAGGGAATTTGCCTCCCGGGTGCGCCTCGCTGTCAAGGGCAAACCCATCCCCGCCGAATTCCCCTGGCGATGAAAACAATTGACAATTAATCTCCACGGCAGTATTTCTTATTACTCATTACTTATTACTTTTTCACGATGGAAGCAACAACTAACGCCCCCTCGCCAATGGGCCAACAATTAAAATTGGCTGTGCGCACTCTGCTGCGCGGCTCTGGCCAAGTGATGTTTCAGTGCAGCGCTTGGACCGGCCTTTTCTTCCTGCTCGGAATCTTCTGGGGCTCTTATGAGTGTCACCTTCCCCAAGTAGCTTGGGGAGCCGTGGTGGGCTTAGTGTTCTCCACGCTTGCCGGTTTCCTGCTCAAGCAAAATGTGGCCGACGGCGACCAGGGCCTGTGGGGATTCAATGGCATACTTGTGGGTTGCGCCTTCCCGACATTCTTGGCCAATACTTGGCTGATGTGGATTTCGCTCGCTTTGTTTGCCATGTTCACCACTTGGGTGCGCCAGGGATTCAACAATGTGATGGCGCCCTGGAAGGTCAACTCCCTAACATTCCCCTTCGTGTTCATGACTTGGATTTTCCTGCTATGCTCGCGCATATTCGAGGCTATCGACCCAGTGGGGATGTCTCACCCGGTAGCAGTAGACGTAGCCGCAACTGCATTCGGCGTTGACACCGGCTTTGGCCATCTGGTCATCTACTGGCTCAAGGGCGTGTCACAGGTGTTCTTGATCAATTCATGGGTGACTGGCATATTCTTCCTGGTGGGCTTGGCTTTGTGCAACAAATGGGCAGCATTCTGGGCCGCTGCCGCTTCGGCAATTTCGCTGGCGCTGGCTTTGCTCTTCAAGGCCACCCCGACCGACGTGGCCAATGGCCTGTTTGGTTTCAGTCCAGTGCTTACCGGCATCGCCGTGGGCATGACTTTCTACTCTGTCAATTATAAGACTGCCATCTGGGCCGTGCTGGCCATCGTGGCTACATTCTTTATGCAAGCGGCCATGGACGTATTCTTCGAGCCTTGGGGAATGCCTACCCTCACTGGACCCTTCTGCATCACCACCTGGCTATTCCTCCTGCCTCTCTATAAATTCACTGTAGCCGACCCCGACCACTCGCACTGGCACTCAGCCAAAGCCAAATAACAACTCATAACTCATAACTCACAACTCATAACTCACAACTCATAACTCATAACTCATAACTATAATGCTGTTGCGCACGATGCCACTCAGAGGAGCCGATTACTGGATCGTAACGGTATCCTCAATGGAGCAGCTAATAGGCGGAGCCCTATCGACAGTCATCTCAGTGATGCTGCCCATGCTGCAAATGACCCTCCACCCCGAGCTACCCTCGGTGGTGCAAGGCATCGTGGGCGCAATGGGCCTTATCGGCATCGGGCTCGGTTCGCTGATTATCGGCAAACCGAGCGACAAGATGGGATATCTTATCTGGTTTCGCCTGTGCCCCATAATCATAATGGCAGGATCGCTGATTTGCATCTTCCTGCCGAATGTGGGGTGCTTGGTGGCTGGCCTGCTCATCATTGGCATTGGCACCGGAGGCGGCTACAGCCTGGATTCGGCTTATATCTCTGAGCTATTGCCCGACAAGTGGCGCTTGTTTATGGTAGGTGTAGCTAAGGCTACTTGTTCGATTGGATTCTGCGCTCCAGCCATCGTCTGCTATTGGATACTCAAGCATGACCCCTCGGCTCACATCTGGAGCCGCATGGCATGGATCCTGTTTGTGCTGGGCGCCGTGACATTGCTGATGCGTCTGCGTTGGGCTGAGAGTCCCAAATGGCTGATGGCTCAAGGCAAACTCAAGCAAGCCCAGAAAGCCGCCCAGAAGCTGCTGGGCTCGGATGTTGACGTAGCCCCCGAGAAACCCAATGGCGCCCCAGCGCCCAAGTCAAAATTCCAATGGGGACCAAATATGAAGAAAATCATCTTCAGTGGTATTCCTTGGGCATGCGAGGGACTGGGTGTGTACGGATTCAGCGTGTTCCTGCCTGTGATGGTTATGGCTCTTGGATTTGAGAAGGTTACAGAACACGGAATTGTGAAGATTATGAGTTCGGTCGAGGTTACAGCGGTGGTTAATGCCTTTATCATTCCCGGCTTCATCATCGGTCTGTGGCTGATACGCAAGCACAACCATGTAAAGATGCTGTACAAAGGCTTTATCTGGAGCGCAATCGGCTTGGTAGCCCTGTTGATATCCTACCTGCTCAAGCTCCCGGCTTGGACTATGCTTATCGGCTTTATGATTTATGAGATAGCTCTTAATGCCGGACCCCACTTGATCACCTATGTGATACCACCGCGCATCTATCCGGTCGAAGACCGAGCCGAGGGCAATGGCATAGCGGCCCTGATTGGCAAGGTGGGAGCCGTGGCCGGTGTGATTCTTATGCCCATCCTGCTCGACTGGGGAGGCATGACCCTGGTATTGGTAGTCTCAGCGATAGTAATGATTATCGGTGCCCTAATCGGCCGCATCTATGGCCGCCAGCTGGGCCTAGTAAAATAATATTAAGCCTTGAGGGCTAAATCGTTGAGCGCCAAATTGCCTTCCGGATGGCGGCTACTGTTATCGGCCACTGTGTGGCCGAGCCCCCTATGGCCTCAGTGAGTTGATATCCACTATCCCGTTGATTACGGCATATATGGCCAAACCGGCTGGCGAGTGGATTTGCAATTTCTGAGCCAAATTGCGCCGGTGGGTTGTGACGGTATTGACCGATACGCACAGGGCATCGGCTATCTCTTTGTTGCTCATGCCCTGAGCCACGCACGATATGATCTCTCGTTCGCGTTGGCTCAGGTTGGCATCTTCGGGATTGCCCTCGGTGCCATCCTCAGCAGTCTTTGTCGGCGGATTTTCAATCACATGCCGCTCAAGACGCTCTACAGCCGGAACAAACAGTTTGTCCTCGACCGAACAGTGGGACACCAGATCTTGCTCGCAATTCATGATATCGAATAGCACTGCGTTGAGCAGGTTGTTTTCGCGTTGCGGCAGATAGCGGATAATAATATTCTTGAGTTCCTTGAGCTTGGTGTGGATGCTATGATGGCCCGAGGCAAATACGGCTATGCTGTATTCTTCGTCGAGTTCGCCCGTGAGCAGATTCTTTACGTAGTTGAGCACCGTATTATTCTCGTGCTGCATGTGACGATTGACCTCCTCGACATAGGCATCATAAAATTTGAGTATGAGCATAGCCACCTCGTCGCGGCCCGAGCAATCGATAGCCTCGATGAGTTTGCGCCGAATCAAAGGCAGGCAGAAATCCAAGAAATAGCTGTGGGCATGCTGCAGGTAGCGCATGATCGATGGCACTGCTACCGAGTCGATATCCTGATGTCCGAAAGAGATGAAATTGGCTACAGCGAGAAATGTATTGCAGTCAACTTCTTGTTCCTCACATATTTGCCCTATTGTCTTCTCGCCAAATCCGAGGGATATGCCAAAGCGGCTCATAGCCATCAAGAGCATCGGATTGTCGTTGATCAGCTGGCTCATGCGCTGGTCGGCGGTATAGATTTTTGTCTCACTCATAACTCAGTTGAAAATTACGAGTGCAAAAGTAATCTTTTTCCCACAATTTTCCAATACCCACTTTAGGTGAAAATTTCTCACTGGGCCACGAATGAATAAGCTCCCAATTCTAATGTGCGCTTCACGCCATAGAAGTCGTCTTCGAGCCTATTCTCGCTCAATGCCGGATAGGCGGCATCAATGGCAGGCGAGTCTGGCTTAAGGCGGTAGTCAAACAGATACTCATCGCGCACGGTGTAGAAGAGCGGATCTTCGTCCCACAAGCAGTCAATAAAATTGTCATCATCAGTGCCAGCGCTCTTGAATAGACAACGCTTGAAATAAACATCCCAGCCGGTAAAATCGCCTGGGGTGACATCGCTGCCCAAGCCGTAAGTGATGGTGTTGGTGATAAGGGCCTTGGTAGGAGCCGCGTCATAGTATTCTTCTGTCTCAGCCGGGTCAATCATGGTCCAAGCGGCACCCGAGATAGCGGAATAGAGGTAGTTGTTTGACACTGTGCATTGGTCAAACCTATGGTCACCGCCCACAAGATAAATCAAGCCATAAGAGGCCTCGGCAAATTCGCAGCCAAGGGCCTCGACCGAAGCGTTGAGGGCTGATAGCACGCACTCGCCTGAATTGCGCAGCACGCTATTGATGAGGGTCAGTTTTTTCTCACTGACATCGCTGCCGTCGCCATACACGCCTACTCCATAGCTGGTGTTGCTTACTTCAGTGTATTGCATATAGTTGCCCGTTGAGCTCTCCATGAAATCTATGCCATCCCATTGGCGCGACATCAGGTCGTAGGATACGCCCGGGATGACCTCGCCGGTGCGGTCGCCAGTCAGCCTGACAGGATTGCCTGGCTGCCCCATGCAGACAAGGGTGCCATTGACACGCATATATGAGGCATCATGGAATAGCAGCTTAGCGCCAGCCTCGATGGTAAGGGTCGCACCCTCAGAGACTATCAGCGAATCCTTGATTTGATAGGGCTTTCCAGCTCTCCAGAAGGCATCGGCGGTTATCACCTCGCCCTGTATGCGATTGATGTCCTGTCCGCGCACAGCCACAATCACGCTGCTCACCACCCCATTGGTAGTAAAGTCAATGCTGGCAGTAATGGCCTGGGGTTCGTCGCTGCCGTTTTCGGGCAGCAGGCAGTCAACAAAAACATAAATGGAATCGTTTGCGCGTATCTCGATGTCGGTAAATTCTGTGCCTCCCATGCCATCGACGTTGAGCCTAAACAAGCTGGCATCAGCGCCCGACAGAGCCACGCGTTGCAAATTCAAGCCTTTGCTGTGGCGATTGTAGACTGCCATGCGGGTGGTGATGGCGCGTTCGGCTGTGTAGACAGTGCCAAGGTCGAGGGTATCAGCCGAGAAGGCGGGTTGATCCGAGGGGGATGTTGTGAATCCGTCCTCGATGCAACTCGCCAATGAGGCGGCTATAACCGCCAAGAGTATATAGATGCAACGTTTCAAGTTAAGTCAAAAGTATTAAGTCAAAAGTCAAGAGTAGAAATTACCCACCAGAGGGCATTTAATGGTTCAATAGTAAGAGTTACCTCCGAGAGTATTTCATATACCTCTAAATTCAAGACAGAAATATAACGATTTCAGAAGTTCTTTATTGCTTTTTGAAGAATAATCCCTATCTTTGCGCTTAGATTTTAAAGATTTTTAATTACGATGATTACCCTACGCCTCAAACGCGTCTTTTTTAGCCTTGTTGCCAGCTTAGCCCTATCCGCTTGCGCTCAAAATCCGGTTACTCCGCCGCCTCTGTTGCCGGGAGCCAAAATCGCTATCGTTACCCCGGCCTCGGCCATCGACAGCATGGTCATTGTGCGAGCTGCCGAAAAGATAACCCAGATGGGCTATGAGCCCGTGGTCTACCCCCACGCTTTCGGCCGACATCACGGCACCTATGCCGCCAACGACACCCTGCGCGCTGTCGACCTGATGACGGCCTTTGCCGACCCCGAAATCTCTGCCATCCTATGCGCCCGAGGCGGATACGGCACCAATCGCTTGATACCCATGCTCGACATCGAGGTGATCAAGGCCAATCCTAAATGGCTAATAGGATATTCTGATATTTCGGTGCTGCATGCGTTGATGCGCAAAGCCAGAATCACGTCAATCCACGGGCCTATGTGCGGCCATATCGATGACAATCCGCTCGACGAGGAGAGCACCGCCTACCTATTCCAGATGCTGTCTGAAGGACTGCCAATGTCGTATGAAATTGAGACTCATCCCTATAATAAATACGGATACGCCAAGGGGCGCCTCGTTGGTGGCAACCTCCTCACCATCAATGCCCTCTCAGAGACGCCTCTCGATGTGCTGAATATCGGCGATCAAGAGGATATCATCCTTTACATCGAGGATGTGTCAGAGCAAATCTACGCCATCGAGCGAGTACTGATACGCTTGCATCAGTCGGGTGCCCTGGCTAATCTCAAGGGGTTGATAATCGGAGAGTTCACCGACTACAAGCCCAGCAAAGATTTTGAGACGATGGAGGATATGATCCACTATTGGCTCGACGAGTGGGGATATTACGGGTCTGAGGATTTCCCGATAATGTTCGGCTTCCCAGCCGGCCACGGCGAACCCAACTATCCCCTCCCCCTCGGTGCCATGACCGAGATTTCCCTCACCCCCACCGCCTCCAAAATCGCCTTCAAATAACCGGTACAGGGGACAGTCCCTTGTGCCAAAAAACTGGGACAAGGGACAGTCCCCTGTACCATCAGAATCGACCTCGCAATGGAGCTGTTTGACCCACATTTGTACTGGAGCCTGCTGGTGGCGGTAGCCATCCTCAGCCTGCCCGTCTTTATCTGCCTGCAGTGGATAAATGCCGGGTATGGCGTGATGTACACTCCAAAATGGGGTCCGGCCATCTCCAATCGCATTGGTTGGATAGCAATGGAGCTCCCTGCGCTGCTCTGCTTTGTCGGCGTTTGGTGCGTAGCTCTGTATCACAAGCTCCCAGGCGCCACAGAGCCTTGGCCCTTGGTGATTGGAGGACTGTTTGCGCTGCACTATATCCAGCGCTCGCTGATATTTCCGCTGTTGATGCGAGGACGCAGCAAGATGCCCATCACCATCATCGCCATGGGGGTAATCTTCAATGCGCTCAACGCCTACTTGATTGCCGGATGGCTCTTCGCCATCGCCCCGACTGGGTATTACGATGACTGGGACTGCACCCCGATGTTTTGGATAGGCCTGTGCGTATTCATAGCCGGAGCTGCCATCAATATGCACAGCGACAATATCATACGCCATCTGCGAGCCCCGGGCGATCGAGGACATTACATACCTCGCGGCGGGATGTTCCGCTACGTGACCAGCGCCAACTATTTCGGCGAATTTACCGAATGGGTCGGATACGCCATCCTCAGTTGGTCGTGGGCCGGAGCAGTTTTTGCCATTTGGACCTTCGCCAACCTCGCTCCTCGCGCTTCGTCCCTCCACCGGCGCTACCTGTCAGAATTTGGCGACCAATACGCTCGCCTCCACCGCAAGCGCATCCTCCCCTACCTCTATTAAGCATTTTTCTAAAAGCTAAAAACCAAAAACCATCCCATGGCACAGCAATTGCTATTTACAG
The DNA here is from genome assembly GCA_020860445.1 of Bacteroidales bacterium. Lineage (GTDB taxonomy): Bacteria > Bacteroidota > Bacteroidia > Bacteroidales > Muribaculaceae > CAG-873. Next base: position 9,586 of record JAJBUH010000262.1, read on the forward strand.
AGGCTCACATTGGACCGATGACCCTGAGAAATCGCGCCGTCAGGTCGGCCGCCTTCGAGGGCATGGGCCACGCCAACGGCCCGACCCAGATGCTCCACGACTATCATGTGTCAGTGGCTCGCGGAGGCGTAGGCATGACCACCCTCGCCTACGCGGCAGTGTGCCAGTCGGGACTTAGCTTTGAGACCCAATTATGGTTGCGTCCCGAAATCGAGGGCGACCTGCGCAAGATCACAGACGACATCCACGCCGCCGGAGCAAAGGCCTCGATTCAGATTGGCCATTGCGGAAACATGACCCACCGCGCCACAGCCAGCCAAACGCCCGTAGGGCCCAGTTCTGGTTTTAATCTATACAGTCCTACTTGGTGCCGAGCCCTGCGCGATGACGAATTGCAAGAGATCGCTCGACAATTTGGCGAAGCCGTCAACACTGCTCGCCGAGCCAGATTCGACTGCGTTGAGGTGCACGCCGGCCATGGCTATCTTATCTCCCAATTCCTCTCGCCTTACACCAACCGCCGCCACGACCAATATGGCGGCTCGCTTGACAATCGCATGCGGTTTATGCGTATGTGCATGGAGCAAGTGATGGACGCAGCCGCCGATGATATGGCCGTGGTGGTAAAGACCAATATGCGCGACGGTTTCAAGGGAGGCCTTGAGATTGACGATTGCATCACTGTGGCAAAAGAATTGGAGCGCCTCGGCGCTCACGCCTTGGTATTGTCCGGCGGTTTTGTCAGCAAGGCACCCATGTATGTGATGCGCGGCGAAATGCCCATCTACTCGATGACCCACTATATGCGCCAGTGGTGGCTGAAATACGGGGTGAGGATGGCAGGCAAATATATGATTCCCCCTGTGCCTTACCAGGATTTATATTTCTTGCCCGATGCCTTGCGATTCCGCGATGAACTGCAAGGAAAACTCATCTATGTAGGCGGCGCAGTGAGCCGCGAGGGCATCGAGCAGGTGCTCAACCAGGGATTCGAGGCAGTACAGATGGGTCGAGCCCTATTGCGCGACCCAGAATTTGTCAACCACATGCGCGATGGTCAGGAGCGCTGCGACTGCGACCATGTCAACTATTGCATCGCCCGCATGTATTCACGCGAGATGGCTTGCCACAAGTGCTTGGCCGGTAAGCTTCCACCCCGCATCGTCAAAGAAATCGAACAAATCAAGGCTCGACAGAAAAAATGATTTCACCATTCATTAACCCAGAAAAACTACAACCACGCTGGGCTCTTATCACTGGCGCCTCATCGGGCATAGGCTTGTGCATCGCCAAGGAGCTGGGCAGCAAGGGTTATTCCCTGGCCTTGGTCTCGAATCAAGCCGAGCAGCTTGCCACCTGCGCTCATGAGCTTAAGGAGACCTACGGAGTACGCACCGCCACTCTTTGCTGCGATCTTTGCGCTCCAAAAGGGCCAGAGGGAGTGATGGAATGGCTGTTAGGCTTAGGGGGAAAATTAGACATTCTGGTCAACGATGCCGGAATATTCGCCTTTGACTATCTCACCAATATGGCGCCCGAGAAGGTGCAAGCCTTCATCGACCTGCATGTAAAAGCAGTGACTCATCTGAGCCGATTGGCCGCAATCTACATGTCGCAGTATGGAGAGGGCCACATACTGAATATGAGTTCCATGTCGTGTTGGACTCCAGTGCCAGGGTTGGCAATGTATGCGGCTACCAAGGCGTATATCCGCGTTTTCTCACGCTGTCTCGCCTACGAGATGCGCGACCAAGGGATAACAGTCACAGTAGCTGTGCCAGGCGGCATAGCTACCGACCTATTCGGACTTCCGCCCAAGCTCAAACGCTTGGCATTGCGTCTCCACGCCATCCAGACTCCCGAGGCTTTTGCCAAAGCTGTCGTCAAGGCCACTCTCAGCGGCAAAATGCAATACATCAACGGGGTTGCCAACCGTATTGGCATCGTGCTGGTAGGCCTCACCCCTACCTGGGGCCGCATGCTTGTCAAGCGCAAGATGTTGGATAAAAACATACGCCGATAATGACCCCTCTCCTCCCAGCAGTAATAACCGGAGCCACTGGCGCAATAGGCACGCAAATCTCTCTGCGCCTGACCCAGCAAGGCTACCCTCTGTGGCTCGCTTGCCGCTCTGAGCAAAAAGCCCAAAGTGTAATCCAATCATGCTTGGAGGCTGGTGCTCCAGAGGCGCGATTCTTGCCTCTTGACTTGGCCGATGAGGTCTCAGTGAGAGCCGCGGCAGAGACGCTGCGCAATGCCGGGTCGCAACTCTCAGGCCTGATCAACAATGCCGGAATCATGCAGCGCCATTGGCAGACCGATGCGCAAGGGCGCGAGTTGACGATGCTCGTCAACTATTGGCATACCCGTCTACTGACCGAATTGCTATTACCAATGATTGCCGATGTCGGCGCGGTAGTCAGCACAACCTCGCTCACTCGGCTTTGGCCAAGCAAGGATTATGAAAATCTCTATGTCGATGAGCGCCATTTCTCCCAGCTCGGCACCTATGGCCAATCAAAGCGAGCATTGACGCAATGGATGGCCCAGCTTGCTGCCTCGCCATCTGGCCAACGCCTACGCATCAATTGCGCTGACCCAGGTATTGTCTCCACTGGCATGATCACCATGCACCGCTGGTACGACCCACTCGCTGACCTACTATTCCGTCCACTTATCCGCTCTCCCCGCCTTGGCAGCGACCCAGCCCTCCGCGCCTGGTCTGCCCCTACCTCTGGCTCCATCTATTGCCGTCACCTAACCCATACCTTATAGGCAGCCCCTTTACCGCTTATTTTAGGATTTATTTTGGGAAAGACTGGTTGCGAAAGTCGGTGGGGGTGATTCCCGTCTGTTGCTTGAAGAATTTGGCGAGTGCCGCTTGAGAGGGGAAGCCTAAAAGTTCTGCAATGCGTTGGATTGGCATTGTGGTATTGTTGAGGTACCATGAGATTTTGCCAGTAAGAGTAAAGGCTATCCATTTGCTGGCAGTCACATTAGAATAACCGCATAGCACTCGATTGAGGTACTGACGGCTGATGCACAATTTTGAGGCATAGAAATCAACATTATGGTCTGCAGAGCTGTGCTTGGTCATGAGATTGATGAAATTCATCATTATCTCTTTGCGACGTGAGTCCCCAGCTTGTATTTTCTCCAAGCCCTCAAATTTTATGAATTGATTGGCTATCTCGAGAAGCAGCATCCACATTGCGCTCTTAACCATCTCCTTGCGGAAAAGTCCCGTGATGTTGGTATAAACATTGTCAATATTTTCAAATCGATCCTCAAAATGCCTCACGCTTTCTTCAAGGAGAGGAGTGATAGGTTCTTTGAGCACCTTTATGAAAAATGTAATAGGGAAAGGCGGTCTAAATTGAATAAGGTTTGTAGAAAAGTCTCGGCCCATAGCCAAAATGTAGGCTTTTGTATCGGGGCCTATATACAGAATTTCAAGTTCGGTCAACTCAATAAATGTACCAAAACAAGAAGAAGTAACATTATATATCGTACCGTATCTTCTGATATCAATTTGGCCTCGCACCACAAAAATATGAGCCACCATCCCTTCTTCGCAACTTACTCGGCAAAGAAGATGCTGCTCATCTTGGCGCGATATTCTCCAGAACAAAAAAATCATCAAGTGGAGGGTATCTTAAATCATTATTTCCTTGTTCAAAACTTACTGTTATCATGCAGCCGGTACTTTCTTTTTTTAATGTTTGATGCAAATTTAATAAATAAAATTCACACTATTGTGGGAGAGAATCTGTAATTTAATCGATAGTTTTCAAATAAGAAAGATTAAGTTCCAAATCAGAAACTCTTCTACAAAAAACAGCCTGTTGTTTCCAAAACAGAAAATATTGGTTTAAAATATTTAGGGGGAATAGACTTGTTTTGCACTAAATTTGCACAAATCATTCTTATAACTAATCAATATACGCATGAAGCAATTCTTTACTCTAGCCTTGGCCGCTACTGCTATAGCAGCATCAGCAGCCACCGACGATGCTGGCAATCGTATTGCCCGTCCTGCCTTAAAGGCTCCAGTCGAAATCAGCGCCACCAATCCCCAGTTGATGAAACGCAACACCGAACGCCATGAATTCACCAGCCTCAAGCAAGGAAGTTCTCGCTCTGGCGACGAAGTCATCTACGAAGCTCCTGGCACCCCTGAGCTCTACAAGGTAGAGTGGGAAGGATTCACATATTCCTATGGCTACACCTGGGGCGAAAGTGCCACCTACATCAGCCGTGATGGTGATAATCTCTATATCAAGGACCCTTGCGACCCCTATAAGTTTGGCACTTGGATCGAGGGCACAGTCGAGGGCAACAAAGTGACCGTTGAACTTCCTCAGCTTGTAGCTGTAGATGACTACTTCGGTGATGAATACAAAATGGTGCTCATGGAGAAATACTACTATGAGTCCGACGGTGAAACCTACATCGATTATGACCCTGTGATGTATGACCACTCGGTCACCTATACCATCGCTGACGATGGGACTATCTCGCTCGACCTCGATCCTATGGGCGATGACGGCCTGTATCCCGATATCATCTTCGGTATGATTTGCGACTGGTACGGCGAGGGCAACTATGTTTACTGGTATGATGGTGGGGAAACTCAGCAAATCTATACTCCAAGCGAAATGAAGGCTGATGTTGAGGTACCCGCAGGCGTAGAGCTAGATCCTAACTGGATTTATCGTAGCGCAGAAGAGAGCGGCACATACGTGACAGCTGGATATATGAGCGTTGGCTTTGATGGCGATGACGTATATTTTGTTGGCATATATCCCAATCTGCCTGATGCCGCTATAAAGGGCACAATACAGGATGGCAAGGTAGTGATTCCTTCTGGCCAATTTATGGGATATGACGATGAAGAATCCACTATGATTACCTGCTATGTGTATGATTACAACTGGTCGTACGAGCGCGACCTTGTGATGGACTTTGATACCGAGAAGCGCATAATGACCATTGATAGCTCCGATGAAGATGGCTGGTCATTAATCTTCTACGGTGAGCTCTATTCAGAGATGTACATCGACGATCCTATGTTTATGTATCAGGCTCCAGGTGCCGACTGCGCAGCTCCACAGAATCCTGAGTTCTCAGAGTTTGACGAAAACTGGCTGTGCGTGACCTGGTTCTTCCCGATGTACAATGTCAACGGCTATCTGATGGATACCAACAACATGTGGTACAATGTATATGTTGATGGCAACCTATTCACCTTCAACACATACGACTATTACCTCTTCCCGGAGGATATGACCGACATTCCTTACAACTTCGATCCAGAGTATGACCTCTACGTGCGCGGAACTCGTCACCGTTTCTACTTCTATGAGGATGATATGGAGACCCAGGGCGTGATCATGTTCTATCAGGCCTCTGACGGTAAGGTTTACACCTCCGACTTTGTCAACGTAGACCTCTACTCAGGCGAGGTTATCATCACCAGCGGCGTTGAGAGCATGACCATGAGCGAGCAACCTGTAAGCGCCGCTTACTATGACCTGCAGGGCCGCAAGGTGACCAATCCGGAATCAGGCATCTATGTGCGCGTAATCAAGTATGCCGATGGCACCAACAGTGTACAAAAAGTTGCTATCCGATAAATAACCCTCTAAAAGCATAAGCACGTAAGCTTAAACGTAAGCACACCTAAGTCTACGTGCTTATGTTTTTAGTATCTGATAAACAATCAATCCATTGATATGAAACGTCTTTTCTTTTTATTTGCCGCTTTAGTCTCGATGAGTGCTCTGTGGGCAGATTCAGCTACTGAGATGTGGCTTGGATATTGCGACAACCAAGTAGCCAAGTCGGGCAATGGCGATTTCGCTGCCGACCAAACCGACGCTTGGGTATCCGAAGCCATATATCTGCCAGCCGAAAAGTTGGCTCCATTTGTGGGTAATCAGATTACAGCTATCCGCGCTGGCGTTGGCGGCACTGTCAATGTCGATTCCCTGGTAGCATGGGTTCGCACCGACCTCAATGGCGAAAACCTTGCCTTTACTGGAATCAGCAAAAGCACTACCCCCAAATTCTCTAAAGGTTGGAATACTGTGCCACTGGCCGAACCTATCGACATTACCTCAGACCTACCAGGTCTATACTTAGGTTATTCTTGCCATCAATCGCAAAAGGCTCTCTGCCTCTCTATTATCACCGCAGCCGACTTGGATACAAATGAGAACGGCCTATGGGTTAAGCTCGGCGACGAGGACTGGTCAGATCGTCATGATGAGGGTACTGCCTCGGTCGAGGCTGTCATTACTGGTGACAATCTGCCGCAATGCAACCTCAGCCTCACTGCCTTAAACATCCCAGCTGGTCAGTTGACAATCTCGCGCGGTGTGATGCAACTGACAGCCTCAGTAAAAAAACCGCGGTGCCGTCACTGTCACTGGCTTTGATTTGATATGCTCGTTTGAGGATGCTGATGCTGAATATGCCACTCATTTTGAGACTGACCTCGAATATAACAACAGTGTTGACCTCAAATTCACTATCTATCCAGATTGCTATGAGACTGCTGATGATTTGATGCACACCGTCAAGGTCACCGTGGCCAATATTGACCAAGGTGCCGACTATGATACCACTGACAACTCGATGAGCGCTGAAATCGCTTTGGTGCAAAAGGCCTATGAGCGCCAGATATTGCTTGAGGAATTCACCACTGAAAATTGCATCAATTGCCCATCGATGGCCGAGCTGGTTCATACCTTCCTTGAGACAGATGATTATGATGAGCGTGTAAATGCCGTATGTCACCACTCAGCATACTATACCGATTGGCTGACGATTGATGCTGACGAGTCATTCATGTGGTTCTTCAACTCCAACTCTACTTTTGCTCCAGCTCTGATGTTCGACCGTCTGACCGCCGACTATACGATTTATGATAATGACAAGTCGCCTATCTCATTCCCATCATCAGTATCTGATTTTATCGCTATCGCTGATCGCCGCTTAGCTCTCGACGCAATGGTTGACCTCAATATCCAAGCCGTGTTGCCAGATGAGGCTGAGGAGATTTCGATCACCGTAACAGGCGAACGCGCCATTGAGAATTTCACAGCTCAGCCTCCGCGCATCGTGGTCACTCTGGTTGAGGATAGCGTCAATGCTAAGAATCAGTCGGGATATGGCCGTAGCTTCATCCACATGCACGTCAATCGCGCCCACAACAGCACTTGGGGCGATGTGATTGAGTGGTCGGGCGATGAGTTCACCTACACCTGCTCATTGCCAGTTGATGAGAGCTACAACCGCGATCATCTGTATGTTGTGGCTTATGTGTGGAACGATGGCCCCAACTATGTTGAGAATTGCGAAGTAATCAACAGCCGCAAGCTACGCATCAAGGACTTTGGCACCTCTTCAATCTCAAATGTCTCAATCGAGAGCACCTCTGCCGTGCCTTGCGCTTACTATACCCTCGATGGCCTGAGGCTCACATCACCCCAGCCGGGCATCAATATCGTCAAATACACCGACGGCTCATCTCGCAAGATCTATCACAAACAATAGATTCTCCCTCACTAACAATAGTGTTTTTCAATCCCTGGATTCTCTCCAATCCAGGGATTTTTATATTTGGTGCTCTGGCTGAGTTGTGTAACGGCGGTTACAGTAACGGCGGTTACACAACTCGCTGAGGAACTTTTTTGGCCTCCATTTTGTTGTTTTTTATAAATTATCAAAGCCAATGAATCTTCTTACTAAGCTGCCAATAGCAGCCATAATCTTATCAATGATGAGTTGCAACAACAATCAGAAAAATGCGAGTACAGACAGCGCGTCAGCCACTGATGCGGCTCTTGAGTGTATCATGACGCGCACCAGTGTGCGCGAATACACTGCTGACAGCATCAGTGACAGCGATCTCGAAAAGATGCTGCGCGCAGCCATGGCCGCGCCGTCGGCCGGCAACAAGCAGCCCTGGCGATTTGTAGTGGTCAAGGAGCGCGCCACTCTCGATACCTTAGCTGCCCAATTCCACACAATGCACATGGCCGCTCAGGCACCAATGGCAATTGTCGTCTGCGGCGATATGAAAGCTACCTTTGATGGCGAAGGCATCGACTATTGGGTGCAAGACACATCAGCAGCCACCGAGAATCTGCTGCTCGCAGCCCACGCCCTGGGACTTGGCGCCGTATGGTGCGGCGTAACCCCTCTGGCCGAGCGCCAGCAGTTCCTCACCCAACTTCTCTCCCTCCCAGCCGACATCAAGCCCCTCGACGTGGTAGTCATCGGCCATCCCGCCTATGCCCATACCCCCAAGGACAAATGGCACCCCGACTACATCCACTACGAAAAATGGTAACCTCCCCCAACGCCCTCAAAGCAGAGAGAAATGGCCTTCCCCAACGGAATCAATTAAACAATTTCATGTGTATTTCAACATAAGAAGGAGTCAAATTAAAGTTAAATTTAGTGGATACCAATCGCCTCAGAGAGGCGTAACAATGTTAGCCCCAGGTTGCCATGGCGCGAATCGCCATGGCAACCTGGGGCATTTTTTCACCCTGGGCGCTTCGGAGAGGCGCAACAATTAATCCGTTGGGCTATAGGGAATTGTTGAGTCTTAGGCTAAGGTTTGGCGAATATCTTTCCTGTATAATTTGAATCAGAAATTTGTGGTTTCGAGTTGGGCATTTTTGACGGTTTGAGACGGGGTGGCTCGTGAGCAAATGGGCGGGGTCATGCGCTCCCAGATGTAGCGAGGTATGCGACGCCAGAAGGCGTAGACACAATTCCATCGCCAGTCAATCACGGCCACGCGCTTCTTGTCGACTATGGCGCGGAGTATTTTTGGTACGGCATAACTCATAGTCATGTTGATGGGATAATTGAGTTCATCGAGTTCAAGAGGCGTGCGAATCCATCCAGGACGAATATCGGTGAAGCATACAGGCACATGCTGCATGTGGGCCAGTTGAGCCAAGGCCTCTATGTAGGTTTGGCCAAATTTCTTGCCTGAAGAATAGCTGGCAATAGGGCCAGTGCCACGAGTGCCACCCACCGAGGTAATGGCTGCTATCTGACCTTTGCGGCCAGAGAATCTGAAATAGTGGAAAGCGGCGCACAGCATGCGAGCAAATCCCACGCATTCAGTCTCGAGTGTCTCCACCTCTTGCGAAATCATAAGCTCGGGGTTGATGTATTGGATTCCAGCCACATGGAAATATATGTCCATGCCTCCGATTTTAGCCGCCAATTCTGCGAGGCGCTTTGGCGCATCATCATGGGTGACATCTATTTCTGCCCATTCCACATTGTCAGGGAATTTTTCCTTAAGGCGCTTCAACACCTCGACATTGCGTCCAGCCACTCCCACTTTCCATCCTGCCAATGCCAACATGACAGCAGCGCGGAGACCTTGTCCCGATCCAGCCCCCATTATCACGATATGGGTGCCTGCTTTCTTATGCAGCCACTCCTTGTAGTATCCGTTTGATTCCATACTTTGAATTTTGATTATGCAGTGCCTTTTGGCACCACCATAATAAAAACAATCTCCCTCCTCTCAATGTTGGTAACTCATCCAAGATAAACAGCTTTTCGTTGAAATGTTGAGCTGAGCCTTGGCACCAACAAGCTAATAAGACAGTACATACCGAAAGGTTCTAACTTCACGAACTACACCGATGATGAAATACAGAGAATCCAACACAAACTTAACTCCAGACCAAGGAAAAAACTTGGGTTCATGACCCCTCTTGAGGTATTCTACGAGAAACTTAAAGAAAGTTGCATTTAGAAATTGAATCTACCCGGTGAATTTTGAATGACAGATATTTGGAGAATTGACGGACATTTGGTAAATTTGCACAAATCAATAAGAGATAAACATTCAAACTCTGTGGCTATGAGCAATGACTACGATTTTGAATTTGAGGATATGCCAGTGAGCTATCCCGTGGGTGAACATAGCTTCCGCGAATTGCGTCGCGGAGGATTCCTCTATGTGGATAAGACCTACTATTTGGCTCGCTTGATAAAGCAAGGGAAATTCATCTTCCTGTCACGGCCTCGCCGTTTTGGCAAGAGTCTTATGCTATCTACCATTGAATGTTTCTTCCGTGGCGAAAAAGAGTTATTCGAAGACACATGGATTGCCCCAAGAGTCAAGGAATGGAAATCCTACCCGGTTCTTCATTTTGATATGAGCCGAACCAATGGATTCAATGCCGAGGCTATGCTAAAGCATCTTAACCGCAGGCTTGAAACTTATGAGGCTCAATATGAGTTGCCTCTTAATTCCGACTCCACAGACCTTGGTGACCGATTCAGTAGCTTGATTGAGGGTATATACAAAAAGACTGGCACGCAAGTAGTAATTCTCATAGATGAATATGATAATGGGATACTTGAGACTCTTGATGATTCTGAGGAAGAACAAGAGGCCATGGGCGATGTCCTCAGATCTTTCTATCGCCAACCTAAGGCTATGACAGAATGTGTAAGATTCTGTATGGTCACTGGTGTAGCTCGATTCGGTAGTTATACCCTGTTCTCTGGAGGCAACAATTACTTGGATATCTCAATGATGCCTAATTACGCATCAATTTGTGGCATTACCCAAAAAGAATTGCTCGACAATTTCCAAGAAGGGATAAAACAACTTTCCTCAGCTCATAATATGGGTCATGAGGAGATGATTGAAGCTCTCCGACTAAAATACGATAGCTATCGCTTTACACAAAGCGAAGAATTAGTCTACAACCCATACAGTCTGCTCTGTGCATTCACTGAGTTAAGACTCGATAATTTCTGGATTAAGACTGGAATCAGCAAGGTATTTGTGAAGTATCTTTCTCGTTCAGAATTTGACCTTTTAGAACTTGGAAACCTATGGGTCACTCGAGAACGCATGGAAGCCAAATACCAAAAAGGAGACTCTATCCCCTTGCTTTTCCAAACTGGCTATTTCACTATTAAAGATATACTCGATTTTAAGAGTTTCCGTTTAGGAATTCCTAATGGAGAGGTGCGTAGCGCCTTAGTTGACCAGCTTATGCCCATCTATATGGGAATATCAGAAAATCAGTTCTCGACTCTCCTTACCCGCCTACATGTGGATTTAAAGAAAGGAGAGACAAATGAATGGATTAAAGATATCCAATCCTTGATCAGCAAAATTCCCCATCAGCTTTTCGGTCCTTTGGATAGCAAAAGCGAGGATAAGGAGGTGCGTCAAAAGATTGTTGATTCCAATATCTCTCATTTTGAACGAACCTACCATATCATAATTCATATGATATGTCAAATGATAAAAGTCGACATCGAGAGTGAAGTATCATTTTCTGGTGGTCGAGCTGATATGGTCATTAAGACAAATCGATTTATTTATGTCATAGAGTTTAAGCTAGATAGCACAACGGCTGAAGCCCTTAAGCAAATTGATGATAAAGGTTACCTACTTCCATGGCACGCAGATGGCCGCAAGGTATATAAAGTCGGCATCATATTCTCTTCCAAACTCCGCAACATTTCCGATTACCAAATCATAGAAGGATAAGATTACTCCCAACCTATTCTCCTCTTTATAAAATCAAAGGCTTATTATAAATCAAAACAGTCTTTAGTCCATGAAATACGATGTGTTTATAAGCTACTCACGTAAAGACATAGCAATTGTCGATAGGATAGAGGAAGAGATGAAGAAGTATGGCATTACATACTTCATCGACCGTTCTGAGATTAGACTGGGAGAAGATTTTGCCAAACGAATTGGCGAGTCAATTTACAATTGCGAAATAATGTTATTGGTTTGGAGCAAGGATTCAAACCAGTCACAGTTTGTATCTAATGAGATAGGATTGGCTATAGAATTCCAAAAGACCATCATACCTTTCAAAATTGGTGTTTTCCAACCCGACTTTGGTCTTGCCTATCGCCTCACCAGCACCAACCGCATTGATGCCGTCCCATTCAACGAGCAACACATCATTGACCTCGTTTCCAAAATCGCAAAGCAGTTGTACAAAACATCCATTCTTAAATCTTCGAAGGAGGAGAATTTGCATTCCGGTAACCAAATCTCACAAAACTACAATAACAATGACCCTGTGGAGGTCCTTATAGTCATGGGAGACCGATACATAAAAGAAGGAAATTATGAAAAGGGTGTAACCTGTTATAAAGAAGCGGCCGACAGAGGAGATGCAAAGGCTCAATATTTCCTGGGCAAGTACTATCAAAATGGTGTAGTACTACCCAAGGATTTAACTAAAGCCATCAGATATCTCACTCTATCTGCCAACCAAGGATTTACAGAAGCAGAATTTTCCTTAGGATACAAATATCATAAGGGTATAGGAGTAGCAAAAAATCTACAGAATGCTATTCTTTACTACAAACGAGCCGCAGATAAAGGGTTTATGAATGCTCAAGTTAACTTGGGATTCATATATGAGACTGGAGGTGAGGGAATAGAAGATTTATCTCAAGCAGTAACATACTACGCTAAAGCCGCTGCTCAAGGATCAGCACTGGCACAAAGCAATTTGGGAAGTTGTTATGAATTAGGAAAAGGGGTAGGAATAGATTATGGTAAAGCAGCTGAATATTATCAGAAAGCCGCTGCCCAGGGAGATGCAAGAGCTATGTGTAATTTGGGCGTTTTCTATTTCTATGGACAAGGAGTCCCAAAAGATGTGAAAAAAGGAATAGAGTGTTATCAAAAATCAGCCGAGAAAGGAGATACTGTAGCTCAGACTAATTTAGGTATAAACTATGAAAAAGGTGATGGTGTCTGCCAAGATTACACAAAAGCTGTAGAGTATTACCAGAAAGCCGCTGACCAAGGAGATGGTAGAGGTATGTATTTCTTGGGTAGATGTTATGAATCTGGGAGGGGAGTTATACCTGATTTAACCCTTGCTCTCAAATATTATGAAATGTCCTCCCAAAAAGGATATGAGAATGCCAAGATAAGACTCAAGCAATTACGGAACCAATAAAATCTCTAAGGCTTAATTTTTCTCATGTTTCTTGCTTCTCCAAATGATTTGAGCGCGCAGGAAGGCCAGGTCACCGTCAGAAGCGGTAAGTTGAGGCTCTAAGACAGCAATGTCCTCTCTGGCCTTACAAAGATTACCCTCGTTGATTTCTGATTCGATATGGCGAAGGCGATCACTGATTTCGGGATTACGCATATCATCAACCATTTGCACCTCAGAAAGGATCTTCTCTACATTCCATCCATAAGGAGAAGATTCAGAGGGAAAAGCTATAATTTGCCCTTTATCATCACGAGTCAAGACATAGAGCTCACCAGGGAGAGTACTCCCTATTATTTGCGGAGAGTGAGTGGCGACAAAAGCCTGGCAATCTTTACCAGCAATAGCTTGCCTCAATAGGCCAAGAAATCTATTCTGCCATGCTGGGTGCATCGAATCTTCGGGTTCATCAAAAAGTAGGATTCTTCCATTTATGTCGTTGAGATAAAGTGGTAAGAGCTTACTCATAACGCTCCTTTCTCCCGACGACAAAGACTCTGGGCCAAAAGTGTCACCTTTGGAATTTACAAACAGCAATTTTTTCTCAGCTGTTACTGTCTTAAACTCAATAGCGAGAGAAAGTTCCTTGAATAAGACGTTGAGGATTTCCCTAATATGAGAATAAGCCTCAAAACTTCTTCTTCCCTCTTCATATACCACTCGATCCACATACTTAAGGATAGAGGCGGTAATATAGTCTGCACTTTCAGAAATAGGAGTTTCCGCTGGAAAATATATTATATTCTCAAGGCTTATCTTTTCATCCTCTGGGGTTACAACCATCGAGGCTGACTTTGCGGAATCCGTAGCAGCCTCATCAATGTACCGTAATAAAGTAGTTTTGCCACTACCATTGATCCCAGCGAGCACTACTATAGAGGCTGAATCATCGTCAGCCTTTATATCCAAGGAAAAGTCCCTAAACCCTTGATATGATTTTATATGTATTGCTTTGATTTTCATACTCAACGCAAAATTACAAATTATAATTGAATTTCTGCTCAATAATTGATGAAATTTACTTTTACCCAATAATTTTACCCCTAATAAAAGCTACAACCCTCTCGGGAAAGGTGCCGAGAGGGTTGTGAAGCATTTATATGGCGGAGATTATTTTGAGGGGACGCGGATGACGGTGAAGGAGTATGGGGGCATGACGTAACGGAGGGCGCCGTCGAGGCCGATTGAGGCCTGGGTGGGGACGGGGGTCAGTTTGTCATCGGTGGGTCGCCCAGAGATGACCTTGGCCTTGGCCTCAGAGCCGCCAACGATGCCGAGGGTGGAGAGGTTGAGCTGCGGAGTGACCTCAACTGGCAGCAAGTTAGCCAACTTGATAATCAGGTCGCCAGTGGCGCTGTCGCGCACAATCGACGAGCCCACGCGAGCAATCGCCTTCTCATCCTCAGATGTCAACTGAGTAGCAGCCGGGATGTAGTGGTCGCCGCTATTCTGGCCGTAGAGCTGCTGCACATAGTAATCAACAGTGGGACGCACCTCAGTATTGTTGAAATAGATAAGGTCAGGGCGCCACTGGGTGTGATTATCCTTGCTCAGCAGCGGAGCGTACGATGACAGAGCCACCACATCAGCATTGCGTTCGACAGATGTGAGATACAGAGCCTCAGACAGGGCTGTCTCAAGATTGCTGGGTCGGCCAGGCAGGTGAGAAGCCCACTCGCCAAGATACACCTGAGTCTTGCCCGGGCCGCGCTGATAGTCATCGTAATAGTCCTGGTTGTAGATTAGCCAACCCGGTGCCACATAGTAATGCTCATCAACATAGGGTATCGACAGTTCGCGAGCCAAATCCCAGCCCAAGTCATAGTCAGTACCCTCGTAGAACGGGCCAACGGTGCCAACCACAGCCACCTCGGGGTGCTGAGCTTGCACTGCCTCATAAATCATCTTGAAGCGAGGCACAAACACTTCGGTAATCATATCCTCGTTGCCAATGCCAATGTATTTGAGGTTGAAAGGCTCGGGATGACCGGCTGCAGCGCGCTTTGAACCCCATACCGAGGTCACAGGACCATTGGCATACTCTATCAGGTCGAGCACATCTTGCACATACTCGGGCATTTCCTCCATAGGAATGCCGCCTTGTTGCCCCAGAGTGGTGACAGCATCGTGGCTGTGATGGGCGGCAGTGCCTGAGTTCTGGCATGGCACACCGGCAGCCAACACTGGCAGAGGCTCGGCGCCTATATCCTCGCAGAATAGGAAATACTCATGATATCCGAGACCGCGAGTCTGGTGGTAGCCCCACAGGTTGCGCAGAGGCTTGCGAGCCTCAAGCGGACCAATAGAGCCCTTCCAATCATAGATATTATCGATGCCGTCGCCATGGGCCACACAACCGCCCGGGAAGCGCACAAACCGTGGATGCAGGTCGGCAAGCGTCTGAGCCAAATCCTGACGCAGGCCATTGGTGCGCCCTTTGAAAGTCTTCTGCGGGAAGAGCGACACCATATCGAGGTCGAATTGGCTATTCTTCTCAAGCACAATGTTGAGCTTGGCATCAGCGCAAGTCTCAGATGGAGTAAGAGTGAAAACGCACTTGGTCCAACCCTTTGAATCAAACTTGACAGGAGCCGTAGCCAACACCTTGCCACTCTGGTCAACCAGTTTGACCGAGAGGCGACCCTTGCCGCGAGTCATAAGCGAACCATCATAAGTCTCGCCCGACTTTACGGCTATGCCGTCATAACCCTCGTTGGAGAGCACCAGGCCCTTCTTGCCATTAATCTGCAGATAATGGGGATTGTTGGCATGGATAGGTTCGAGCGTGGCGATGTGAGCCGAAGCGAAATCGTCAGATGCCGACCAAGCCGAGAGCGAATTCCAATTCTGGTCATTGCCTCGGTCGGTAGGCGCATACTCAAAGTCGCGGTTCTGAATCAATTCGCCATACAGACCGCCATCAGCCGCGTAGTTGATATCCTCAAAGAATATGCCCATCAGCTTGTCGCTGATAGCCTTTTGTCCTCCTCGGTCGGGAGTAATATAGTAAGTGAGGGGTTGAAGCGATGCGAAACGCGTGGCGTCATCCTTCATCTGTTCGCCATAGAGAGCATTCTTCTCAGCACGCTTTTCGGCCTCAGCTCTCAGATTGCTGACCACGCTGCTCGGCACTCTCACCACATTGCCAACCACGGCCTCGCCATTCACCTGATAGGACTGGAATCCCTTGCGATGCTGGCAAGCATTCTTGTAGCGCTGCGCGCCCCACTTCAACAGGTCGGGCGAGTAAGCCTCGGCATAGACATTCCCTGCAGTGTCGGCAATCCATGTAGCCTTCCACTGCCCATTCTCTGGGCCGGACAACTTGGGGTTGAACATAGTCTTGTGGCTGCCCCAAGGACCGAAGTCAGAGTTGACCACACTGCCAAGTGGTATGGGCTGCCATTGCCCTTGAGCGTCTTGCACAGCCAGCAGCAGACCGCTGCGGCCGTTGGCCAGGGAGTAAGCGAGCATGTCGATGCTGTCGGTTTCGAGGGCCGCCTGTGCATGAATAGCCAGCGGGCTCATAGCCAAGCATAATGCGCCTAAGTAGATTTTTCTCATATATAGATAGTTTTCGGTATTGATTGAAATAATATAGCCGCAGAGGCTGGGCAAGAGAGGTCCAGACATCTGCGGCTTGTCTTTTACACGATAGCTTTGGTGATGTAGTAGCCACCAACCACGAGCCAAACATAGATGATGCCAGCCAGGTAGAAAGGCTTGGCGCCAGCCTGCTTGAACTTGTCAACGCTTGTCTCAGCGCCCAGGGCTGTCATCGCCATGGTGAGCATGAAATTGTCAAGCGCGGTCACGCCTGAGGTGAAGGCTGCCAACTGAGGAGCTGGAATAGCTGGCATGCTCTGCAGCATCGAGTTGATTCCGATCACCAAGAGGAATCCGAAGGCGAACCATGGAATTGTGATCTTGCTCTTCTCGCCTTCTTCTTCGCGCTTGTGGCGACGCACCTGAGACAGCCAGTAGCCCATGACCAAAAGCAGCGGAGCCAACATCATCACACGGATCATTTTGGTGATGGTGGCCATATCGGCCAAATGGATCGAGCCATCGGGGTCCATAGCATTGCCAGCGCCCACTACATGAGCCACCTCATGGAGGGTTGCTCCTGAGAATACTGCCATCTGCTGAGGAGTCATCTCAAACACGCCAGCGCGATAAAGGATTGGATAGAGGAACATCGAGAGGGTACCAAAGATCACCACAGTCGATACAGCGATAGCGGTCTTGTGAGGTGCGCATTTCACCACCGGCTCAGCACCGAGCACAGCGGCAGCACCGCAAATTGCGCTACCGGTCGATACCATCAGCGTGGTGTCATTGTCCATCTTCAGCATCTTGCCAGCAACCCAGCCAAGAGCCATGGTGCCGCAGATGATGATTACATCCATAATTATAGCCGGAGCTCCAATCTCAAGCACTTGCTGGAAGGTGAGACGGAAGCCGTAGAGGATAATGCCCCAACGCAGTACCTGCTTGGTGCAGAATTTGATACCGGGTACCCAGGTCTCGGGTAGATGATTGCGCAAGCTGTTGGCATACAGCATACCCAGGACGATACCCACAATCAGCGGGCTCAAAGATAAGTCCTTGACCCACTGGAAGTCGCTTATGTAAAAAGCCGCGAACGAAAAGAGCGCCATCAGCAGGACGCCATGCCATTTGGCGGCGCTCTGCGGCGTAAATTTGGTCGTAAATTTCATTGTCTAAGAGTAAATCGGTTTTGGTTATGCAAAGTTAGCGATTTATTCTTAAATTACGACTATTTAAACTATAATTCGCACTATCAAAATGAAACAACTATTCCATTTCGTCGGTGTCGTAGGTCTCGTAGAGGAGGTCGTTGTAGGGGAAGCGGGCGGTGTGGATCTCCTTGGCCTTTTGGTAAACGAGCTGCTTGAGCTTGTCGATGTTGATGCCTTTCTTGGCAGAGATGAACACGCAATTGTCCCCAACCTTGCTCATCCAGCTGCGTTCGAGCTCTTCTAAAGAGACATTCTCACGCGTAGCCTCAGTGAGGTCGTCATCATCTTTTTGCTTATAAGTAAAGGCATCGATCTTGTTGAACACGATGATCATGGGCTTGTCATTGCCCTCGCATATTTCGCTCAGGGTCTTGTCCACCACCTCGATCTGTTCCTCAAAATTAGGATGCGAGATATCCACCACGTGCAGCAGCAAGTCGGCATCGCGCACCTCATCGAGGGTAGACTTGAACGAGTTGACCAGATGAGTCGGCAGCTTGCGTATGAATCCCACGGTATCGGTGAGCAACATGGGCAGATTGTCGATCACAATCTTGCGTACCGTGGTGTCGAGGGTGGCAAACAGTTTGTTTTCGGCAAACACATCGCTCTTGCTCAGCACATTCATCAGCGTAGACTTGCCAACATTAGTATACCCTACCAGGGCGATGCGAGTGAGCTTGCCGCGATTCTTGCGCTGCAGAGCCTTTTGCTTGTCGATAGCCTTGAGTTCCTCCTTAAGACGCGAAATGCGGTCGAGGATGATACGACGGTCAGTCTCAATCTGAGTCTCGCCCGGGCCGCGCATACCGATACCGCCGCGTTGACGCTCGAGGTGAGTCCACATACGGGTCAGTCGTGGCAGCAAATACTGATACTGTGCCAGCTCAACCTGAGTCTTAGCCGTAGCGGTCTGGGCACGGTTGGCAAATATGTCAAGGATAAGGCTTGTACGGTCCAGGATTTTGCATTGCAACTCTTTTTCGATATTGGATACCTGTTTAGTGGTCAAGTCGTCATCAAATATTACAAGCTGGATGTCATTTTCCTCGACATATTTCTTAATCTCCTCAAGCTTGCCCTTGCCAACAAATGTGCGAGGATTGGGGTAAGGCAGTCTTTGGAAAAATGATTGCAAAGGGTATGCGCCCGCCGTCTCGGCCAAAAAGGCAAGTTCGGCTATGTATTCCATGGCTTTCTCCTCAGGTTGCTCCGGGGTGATAATTCCTACGAGGGCTGTGCGCTCAGCGCCAACTGGTATCTCTTTCATCGCGTATTCTTATTTATAGGCCCTCGGCCAGCGGGGGCAAAAGTGGCACTTCAAAAAAATGACATGCAAATTTACGCATTTCTTGAATAATAACAAAATCGTGTAATATTTTGCTTTTTAAATCCATCTCCCCATTTTTAGCGTTAATATAAAAGCAAACAAATCCACCCTTATCAATTACAAAGTTTTGGAATATAATTGGCAATATTTCCAAAAGCTAAAAACTAAAAACCCAAAACCATCATGAGAATACGGCAAGGACGACCGCAGGATGCGCGGCTGATAGCCGAGGGGATAGTGATGGCTATCACCCCGGAGACATGTTTGGAGGCTTTTGGCCATCCAGGAATTACAATCGAGGATGTGACCGAGGTGTTTGAGGCCCTCGCCGCCCGACCATGCACCCAGTACAGCTACCTCAACACTCTGGTGGCCGAAGACGAGGCCACAGGCCAACCCATGGGCCTGATCGTCAGCTACGACGGAGCAGAACTGCATGAGCTGCGCGAGCAGTTTGTAAAAGAAGCCGAGGAGCGCCTGGGCTGGAAAGCCCCCACCCCCTGCCCGATGAGACAGATGCCTCAGAGGTGTATATCGACACCCTGGCCGTATGGCCACAATGGCGCCGCCGAGGCGTGGGCAAAGCTCTGCTCGAAGAGGCAGCCAAGCTGGCCGAGCGTATGCGCGGCAAGCCAGCCGGATTGCTCGTAGCCAAGCACAACGCCAAGGCCGAACGCCTATATGACAGCGCCGGGTTCCGCTATGTCGGTGACCGGGACTTCTTCGGCGAATCAATGCGCCATTTAATTAGAACGTAAGCACGTAAGCTTACGTTCTGTACACGGCGCGGGGCAGGTCGTGGAGGTTGTAGCGCGAGGCCATCGACATGCCGTAGGCACCGGCGCTCTTGATAGCCAGCAGGTCGCCACGCTTGGTGACTGGCAGCGACACATTCTGGTCAAACACGTCGGTCGACTCGCAGGCAGTGCCCACAATGGTGTATTTGGCAGTGTTTTCCTC
Source organism: Bacteroidales bacterium (assembly GCA_020860445.1). Taxonomy (GTDB): domain Bacteria; phylum Bacteroidota; class Bacteroidia; order Bacteroidales; family Muribaculaceae; genus CAG-873. The sequence goes on from JAJBUH010000262.1 coordinate 29,679, forward strand.
ATCCTGTGCTGTGACGTTTTCGATATTGTGGTATGAGCCGTAGAGGGCCGGACGTATCAGTTCGGTCATCGAGCCGTCGACTATCAGCAGTTTGCGCCCAGTTGCTGTGGTCTTGTTGAAGAGCACGCGAGTGATGAGTTCGCCGCATTGGGCCACGATCGAGCGCCCAAACTCGAAGTGCACCTCGGCATCGCCGACATCGAGATGATTATGGACTATTGAGAATAGGGAGGCGAAATTGGGTATCGGCTCATTCTCCGGCACATCATAATTGATGCCCAAGCCGCCTCCGCAATCTACCATGCGCAAGTCAAAGCCGCGCTTCACCATATCAGCGTAGATTGAATTGACCTTGCGGCACATGCTCTCAAACACATGCAGCTCGCGGATTTGCGACCCGATATGCAGATGCAATCCGATGATGCGAACATTCTTCAGCCCTTTGATCCAGTCGATGTGCTCCTTGACCTCCTCATAGGGGATGCCAAATTTGCTGTCAGCCTGGCCAGTGTCGATGCAATGATGGGTACGCGGGTCGATGTCGGGGTTGATGCGCAGGCACACATCTGTCACTCGGCCTTGCTCGCGAGCCAATGCGTCGATGATGCCCAATTCTTGAATCGACTCGCAATTGATCGAGAGGATATCTTGCTCGATTGCATAGCGCAGCTCCTTGTCGCGCTTGCCTACGCCGGCGTAAACAATTGTTTTCGGTGCGAATCCGGCCTCAATGGCCGTGCGCAACTCGTTGCCCGAGGCGCAATCGATGCCAAGGCCGAATTTGTGGATTTCCTCGAGAATCCGAGGGTCGAAGTTGGCCTTGATGGCGTAATGCACCTTGTATCCGTATTTATTGGCCTCAGAGGTGAGGCTCTCCAGGGTCTGTTGCAGCAGTCCCATATCATAGAGATAGAATGGAGTCTCCTCCTCTATCAATTGCTGGCTTATCTGTCGGCTAAGCATTTTTTCGTAATAGTATGGCGTGAATACCTATAGAAATTTAACTCTTGGATTTTACCTGTGCAAAATTAGTCATTTTTCGGGGAATTAATTACATTTTTCTATAAAATTCCGTACCTTTGCATACTAAAAACCACTGCGTACTAAAAATCAATGCAATGATTGACCCCAATAAGCCCGTGCTGGTGACTGGCGCCGACGGATTCATCGGTTCGCATCTCACACAAGAGCTATTAAACAAAGGATACCGAGTCAGAGCCCTCTCGCAATACAATTCGTTTGGATTCCACGGCTGGCTCGAAGACATCCACAGTCCCAACCTTGAGATTGTGAGCGGCGATGTGCGCGACCCCAACTACTGCCGCCATCTCTGCCAGGGGGTTGGCACTGCCTTCCATCTCGCAGCTCTGATAGCCATCCCATATAGTTATCTCGCCCCCGACCAGTATGTTGACACTAATATCAAGGGTACCCTCAATATGTGCCAAGCGGCGCGCGACTGCGGGCTTGACCGATTAGTGGTGACATCGACCAGCGAGGTCTACGGTACTGCCCAGTATGTGCCTATCGACGAGAAGCACCCACGCCAGCCCCAATCGCCCTACTCAGCCAGCAAAATCGGGGCCGACGCCATTGCTCTGAGTTTTTACAATGCTTTTGAGCTCCCCATAGTGGTGGCCCGACCCTTCAACACCTACGGGCCGCGCCAGAGCACACGAGCTATCATCCCCACGATCATCACCCAGATTGCCAGAGGAGAACGCAATATCAAGGTTGGCGACCTGTCGCCAACCCGCGATTTCAACTATGTGACCGACACAGCGCGCGGTTTCATCGCTCTTGCTGAGACTCCGGGCATCGAAGGCATGGAAATCAACATTGCCACTGGCCGCGAGGTGACTATGCAGCACACGCTCGAGCTGATAGCCAAGCTGATGGAGGCTGATGTCACATACGAGGTCGACCCTCAGCGTCTGCGTCCATCAAAGAGCGAGGTGCGCCGCCTGTGCGGCGACAACCGACTGATTGAAAACCTCACGCCTTGGCGACCCGGGGTCACACTGGAGCAGGGTCTCAAAAAGACTATCGACTGGTTTACCCAAAAAGAGAACCTGGCAAAATACAAAGACGGATATGCAATCTGACAAATCCAAACAGAATCAGCCTCGCATCGGCATCCTATTTCTGGGAGGCGCCAAGCGAGTGTCGATGGCAAGATTCTTTGACAAGGCAGCCAGCGAACTGGGCTATTCGGCCGAGATTTACAGCTATGAGCTCGACCGCCATGTGCCAATCGCGATTGCCGCCAAAGTGATAGTTGGTAAGAAATGGAGCGACCCTGGCCTCTATCAGGATTTGGAGCAAGTGGTGGAGAAACATGACATCTCAGTGGTGGTGCCCTTTGTGGATCCAGCCATCGAGGTGGCTCAAAATCTGGTGGATAAGGTTTTGCCCAAGCAGATATTCGTGCCAGGATGCCAGGGCGATATCAATCATGACTTGTACTACAAGGACCGAGCTCAATTGCGATTTCAAAGTGCCCAGATTCCCGTGCCTAAGGCTTATGAATTAGTCAAAGGCCTAAATGCAGAGCTATCATTTGAAATTCCTCCCATCGAAGCGTTCCCCTTGATAGCAAAGCCGAAAGCGGGGTCTGCCTCAAAAGGCATCCACATCATCGATACCCCCGAGCAACTCAAGGCTCTGAGCCGCATCGAGGATTACATAATCCAGGAATATATAGCCGACCGCGAGGAGTATTCCGTTGATTGCTATATATCAGTGCGCACAGGACAGCCCCTTGCCATCGTGCCGCGCAAGCGTATCGAGGTGAGCGGAGGCGAGGCTATGCGCACCGAGACAGTGATCGCTCCCGAGGTCTATGATCTGGCCAAGCTCACAATCGAGCGTCTGCAGCTGCGCGGAGCCATCACCATACAGATCCTCTATGACCGTAAGCGCAATCGCTATCTGCTGATGGAGATCAATCCGCGCCTCGGCGGCGGAGCCGTATGTTCAGTGCTGGCCGGAGCCGACATCCCCAAGCTGATACTCCTGGAGGGCCTGGGCCAATCGCCCGCGCCCCTATGTTATCGCCCCTACACCAAGATAGCCCGCTATCCCCAAGAAGTAGTTTTCTATAATTAAATATTCCATAGCACCACGGTGCCCGGCGCTTCAGGCACCTGTCCCAATTTCTCCTCTTGACTTTTGACTTTTGACTTTTGACTTAAAATGATAATTATTGCCGAGGCCGGTGTCAACCACAATGGCGATTTCTCGCGAGCCGTAGAGATGATCAAAGCCGCCAAAGAGGCTGGAGCCGACTACATAAAGTTCCAAACCGCAGTACCCGAGCAAGTGATATCCTCAATTGCTCCCAAAGCTGAATACCAAAAAGAGACTACCGGTGCCGGAGAGTCGCAACTCGACATGTGCCGCAAGATACACTTGCCGCTGTCGGCCTACCCCGAACTCGCTCACCTATGTCGCGAGGCTGGCATCGGGTTTATGAGCACCCCCTTTGACCTGCCATCAATCGACTGTCTCGCGCCTCTCGGCATGGACTATTGGAAAATCCCCTCAGGTGAAATAACTAACCTGCCCTACCTGCGCAAGATAGCACGCTTGGGCGGCAAGGTAATACTCTCGACCGGCATGTCGACCCTGCGCGAAGTCGAGGCGGCGGTGAGAGTGTTGGAGCAAAACGGCACTCCGCGCTCAAGCATCACTCTGCTCCACTGCACCACCCAATATCCCGCACCACTTGAATCGGTCAACCTCAATGCCATGCACGCACTCTCAACCCTTGGTTGCGCTGCGGTGGGATACAGTGACCACACTCAGGGCATTACCATCCCTATTGCTGCTGCAGCAATGGGAGCCAAGGTGATTGAGAAGCATTTCACGCTCGACCGCAATCTGCCCGGTCCTGACCACAAAGCATCGCTCGAACCACAAGAACTCAAGGCAATGGTCCAGGCCGTAAGGGATGTTGAGCGCGCCCTCGGCAGCAGCATCAAGGATGTGGCCGAGACCGAGAGACCCAACATCGAGGTGGCTCGCAAGAGCATCGTGGCTGCTCGCGACATCAAAGCTGGCGAAATCCTCACCGAGGAGAATATCACCACCAAGCGTCCAGGCTCTGGTCTCTCGCCCATGCTCTGGGATCAAGTGCTGGGCACACGCGCTGTGAGGGATTTCCCCTACGATTCGCTGATTACCTTGGGTAATTAGAAATGAAGAATGAAAAATGAAGAATGAAAAATGAAAAATAGGATATTCCAACTCATCTGCATCTATGCGCTGATTGTGGTGCTTATGGCATTGCAAAAACTGGCCTACGCCGTAGCATTTGGCAATTTCGGTTGGGCTGATGCTTTCAGCGCCATGCTGCATGGCCTGAGCATGGATGCTTCGATGGCCGGTTACCTCACCGTGATTCCAGCCATCATCGAGATAGTATCGATTTGGACAGTCCGACCTGCTGTCTTGGCAGGCAAAATTTACATGGGCTTCATAGCCTTCCTAATGGCTCTGGCTGGCATATCCAACATCGCTCTCTATTCGTATTGGAAATTCCCTCTCGACTTCACACCGGTTTTCTATCTCACCACGTCGGTCGAGGCGGCTACGGCAAGCCTCACCTGGCGCGGATGGCTGTTGGCTATTGTGCTGTTAATCTTTGTCTCTGAAATTTTCTATTGGGTGCTGACCATCCCATATCGTTGCATCTCAATCAAATGGAAACACAAAGAGAGCACCAAGTTTCGCCGCTCCCACTGCTTGGCAGTGCTGATAGTGCTAACAGCCCTGCTGTCCGTGCCTATCCGTGGCGGATTCACCGTGTCGACCATGAATCTGAGTCGCGCTTATTTCTCAAGCGATATGCGTCTCAATCATGCGGCTGTCAACCCGATGTTCAGCTTCATGTATTCCGTCTCGCATCTCAACAATCTCAAGGGCCAATTCCAATTCATGCCGCAAGCCCAGGCCGATGTGCTTATGCACAGGTTGTATTCCGGACCCAGCTCTCCGATAGCTTCGCTACCTTTCCAGCCCGACATACACATAGTTTTGCTTGAGAGTTTCTCATCTCACCTGCTGCCATCATTGGGAGGCGAAGCCATCGCCACGCATCTCGACAGTCTGGGACGCGAGGGGCTGATGTTTACCAACATTTACGCCAGTTCGTTCCGCACCGACCGCGCTCTGCCAGCCGTGCTCAACGGCTATCCGGCTCAGCCCACCACCAGCCTGCTCAAATATGTCAACAAGCTCGACTCTCTGCCGGCCATAGGTCGCTCGCTACGCGATGCCGGTTACTCGACTGCCTATTACTACGGAGGCGATGCCAACTTCACCAATATGAACGCTCTGCTTGTGGCTGGAGGATTTGACCGCATCGTCAGTGACAAGGATTTCCCTATCAACCAGAGGCTGAGCAAATGGGGAGTGCACGATGACGCCGTATTCGCCCTGGCCTTAGACGAGGCCAAGCAGCCATCATCAACTCCCAGGCTGGCGGTTATACAGACCTCGAGTTCGCACGAGCCATTTGAGGTGCCGCACCGCGGTCAGCTGAGGGATGCGCGTGCCAATGCCTTTGAATATACCGACAGTTGCCTCTGGGCTTATGTCGAGGGACTGCGCCAACTGCCAAGCTACGACCGCACCCTTATCGTGATTGTGCCTGACCACTACGGAGCTTATCCCGAACTCGAGGATCATGAGCAGCGCCATCGCGTACCGCTGATTCTGTCGGGTGGTGCCGTCAAGCACATCCAATGGGGCGTAGCACCTCTGGAAATCGGCGATGCCTTAGACCGCATTGGCTCGCAGACCGATATTGCCGCCACGGTGCTTGCGCTGGCTGGTGTTGACCACCAGGGGTTCGAGTTCAGCAACAACCTGCTCGATTCTGCCCGTCCGGCTTTTGCTTTCTTCAGCGAGCCATCATGGGCCGCTCTGGCCTCACCCGATGGATTTGCCGAAATTTCTGTTGACACTAAAGAAAAAATTAATCAAGTCCCCGACAGCCTCTACCGACTCCTCGAGGCTTATCTCCAATCTCTCTATCTCGATTTAGACGCGCGATGATTGACTTTTTTGTAAATCTCGATGTTAGAATCCTGCTTTTCCTCAATGGTCTCAACCATGAGCTCCTCGATCCTTACATGAAGGCATTCTCGGGCCAATGGATATGGCTCGGGATGTATGCTGCGCTCGCCGCAGTGCTTGTGTGGAAATTTGGTTGGAAAAAGGCTATAATCCTAATGGCCGCTATCGGCATCGCCGTGGCACTGAGCGACAGCTTCTCGGCTCGGATTGTAAGGCCGTTTTTCCAACGCCTGCGACCTGCCAATCTCGACAATCCCATCAGCAGCCTGGTGCACATTGTGGGCGACTATCGAGGGGGCCGTTATGGCTTCCCGTCGTGCCACGCTGCCAATTCTTTTGCCCTGGCAGTGAGCTCGGCCTTGATGCTTAGGTCAAAGAAATACACGGCCTTCATATTCGTGTGGGCAGTGCTGCAATGCTACTCGCGCATCTATCTCGGCGTGCATTTCATGGGCGACTTGATTGTGGGTGCCTTAATCGGGAGCACTTTCGGCTACTTAGGCTACCTGTGCACTCGCCCCCAATGCCGCCAATTCAACCCCAAATCCTCGACCTGGCCCGTCCTCATCGTAGGCATAGCCACCATGATCCTCATCGAACTGATAATCCTCTTTTAACAAATCCCGGACCACTTTAATCTCCCCACGCTCCCCTGTACTCTCTCCATCTCCGTCAATAGTTCGACTCCTTTTACAAGAATCAAGAAAAAGAGTAAGTCATCAGACTAATTTTGAGAATAAATCCAAAAATAATTCTTAACTTTGCTGAAACGACAATTAGTGGCTTTATGATACAATTCGATGACATGCCAGTGAGATACCCTGTAGGCGAGCACAGCTTCAGAGAGCTGCGCAATGGAGGCTATCTGTACGTTGACAAGACTATATTTGTAGCTCGATTACTGCGTCAAGGTAAATTCATCTTTTTGTCACGTCCAAGGAGATTTGGCAAAAGCCTTCTATTGTCCACAATAGAATGTTACTTCAGAGGCGAGAAAGCCTTGTTTGAAGGCACGTGGCTTGGCGAGCGTGAGACTGAATGGGAAGCTAAGCCCGTATTGCATTTCGACATGAGCCGTAGCAACGGACTGAGAGCCGACTTATTGGAGGCCTACCTTCATCGCAGGTTGGAAGCTTTTGAGAAAGAATACCGCGTCGATGAGCATCCTGAGATAACCGATGTGGGAGATAGGTTCAGTACTCTGATTGAGTCCGTACATAAAAAGACTGGCTCTAAGGTAGTTATCCTTATTGATGAGTATGACAAAGGTATTCTTGAGACTCTTGACTTCTCCGAACAGGAACGTGAGGCTATGAGCAATGTGCTCAGAGCTTTCTATTCCCAACCAAAAGCGACGACTGAATCAATTGAGTTTTGCATGGTTACTGGAGTAGCCCGCTTTGGTAGCTACACTTTATTCTCTGGGCCCAACAACTTCTTAGACATCTCAATGAATCCAATGTATGCGGATATTTGCGGCATCACACAAGAGGAGCTCCAAAAGAATTTCAAGAATGGCATACAAGATCTGGCTGATGATAGAAACACCTCTTACCAAGATATGGTGGAGGAGCTGCGTATAAAATATGATAGCTATCGCTTCACTCGGGGTGAAACTCTGGTTTATAATCCGTATAGCCTAATTTGTGCATTCTCTGAGAAGTGCCTTGACAATTTCTGGATTAAATCAGGAATCAGCAAAGTGTTTGTGAAATATCTCTCACAAACAGAATTCGACATACTGGAGTTAGAGAAACTCTGGGTAACCCGCGAGCGCATGGAAGCCAAATACAGCAAAGAAGACTCTATACCTTTGCTGTTTCAAACAGGTTACCTCACTATCAAAGAAGTGAGAAATGGGGAATTATACCGTCTGGGCATTCCCAATGGAGAGGTGCGCCGAGCATTAGTTGATCAACTAATGCCAAGATATATGGGCATTTCTTATCAAGATTTTCCTGTACAACTCCGGAATCTTCTTGATGAGATTAAAAAAGGTGATATAGACAGTTGGATACTGTCCATCAAATCCTTTATATCTCGAATACCCAATCAACTTTTTGGTCCAATCGACAGTAATCTATCTGACGATCAGAAACGCAAAGAAGCCAAGGAGACCAATATCGCTCATTTTGAACGCACTTATCATATCATCATCCACATGATTTGCCAGATGATCAAAATAGAGGCACGGAGCGAAGTCTCTTTTTCCGGTGGGAGAGCAGATATGGTCATTGAGACTAAGGAATATGTCTATGTAATCGAATTTAAACTTGACGGTACCGTCTCCGAAGCACTCAAGCAAATTGATGATAGAGGATATCTGTTGCCCTGGCATGCCGATGGTCGCCAAGTGTTCAAAATCGGCATAGTATTCTCCTCAAAAGACCGTAATATTATCGACTACAGATACGAAGAATAGTATTATTCCTTTCAGATCGCAATGTCCCTTATAGTTCCCTAGTTCACAGCTCTACCACTGTGGGGAAAGTAGCTGGATCGTGGCAAGCCCATGAGGCTATGCATCGAGGGTCGAGGCTCTGCTGGCGTATCCATTCAAGAGATGCGGTAGCGCGGAGACGATCCTCACAGATGCCGGGTAGCACCATGTCTTTCCAAGAACGCGTAGCGTATCCTCCATCAGAGAAATAAAGCACATAGCGCCCATCGGCACCTGTAATTTTAGTGGCAAACAAGCCTCGCGAGTGTCCAGGAATCCATATAAGCTTGACCGAACCATCACCCAGCAGATCGAGTGAGCGCCCGTAAGGGCCTTCGTTCGATGGCTCGTATTCAAAAGTGCGCAGTCCAGACCCCTCCCACATCGAGGGAGTGTAGCGAGTATGGCTGTTGACAAAGCCGAGGGCGCTCTCCAATTCCTCGCGGGCTGTGAGTATGCGCTTGGCTTCATTCACCTGGCCAAGACCGCTTACATGGTCGCAATCAAGATGGGATAAGATCACGTAATCTAGGTCAGTAGGTTTCACGCCCAGATTGTTGAGTTGTTCGCTAACAGTTTGTCCTGCGGCCACCACTCCCTGATTTACCAGATAAAGCAAATAAGACATGTGGGCGATTTGCGCTCTCTTGTCGAGCGTGCCATTTGGGGACATAGCCCTATGCCAACCTGTATCCACCAATATCCGAGCCTGGGGATGTTCAATATATACTGTCGACACAGGCAACCATATCTTATCATTGCGTCGAGTAAAAAAGCCCGAGGCTCCCAAAAGATTGCCGTCACCGAATGGCAGGTTTGGCGACACCAGCACCTTCCCGCAATGCATTAACCTAACCTTGATCATAATTCCAACTTTTAAGGGTTATAATATTTTAACCCCCAACCCCAATTTTAGTTTAATCCCATCAGCCCCTATCCACATATTAAACCTTTTGGAACAAGGATTTTATTGAGGTTATGACATACTTAGCCATAAGTGATAGCCAAACGGCTCTCAGCATCGAGTATATCTGTCATAGTGTGTACAGGGGATGTCCCCTGTACACATGAAGACTCTGCTGGAGTATCAAATTTGATCATATCTGTCATATCTCCAGTATGGAGGGTACACGTATTTTTGTAAATTCGCACTCTCAGATTAATGGAATATTTGTAAATTTGCGCTACCAAATTTAATTTGAAAAATATGGATGCTTCTGTGATAAACGACTTGGTGGCTGAATACTTGGCCTCGGGGATTACCGATGAAATTGATTACGAGAAATTTTATCGGTACTCAGTCATTACCCATTCCACTTCGATCGAAGGAAGTACCATGACCCAATTGGAGAATCAGCAACTGTTTGATCATGGCATAGTTGCCTCCAACCGCAGCATTGATGAACAAAACATGAACCTTGATTGCAAAGAGGCTTATGATGTGGCCTTGCAATGGGCCACGTCCCATAAAGATTACTCGGTTGATTTTCTATGCCGCCTCTCAGCTCGGATAATGAGGCGTACTGGCCGAGAATACAATACCATGGGGGGGCACCTTTGATTCCTCGCATGGCGATTTGAGACTTTGCAATGTCAATTCCGGATTCGGTACTCCATCATACACTTCCTATCTCAAAGTGCCGACTCGCCTGAAAGAGTTCTGTTTATGGCTAAATGAACAACGCAAAGGATTGCTCTCAATGGAGCCAGACCGTGTCTATGCCTTTGCGTACTCGGCCAATGAAAAATTGGTGGCTATCCATCCATGGGTAGATGGCAATGGTCGCATCTCCCGCATGGTGATGAATATGATTGAGCATGAGGCCGGCCTCCCTATGACTCAAATCCTTCCCTCCGAGAGGGTCTCCTACATCCAAGCCCTAATCCAATCTCGCGATCAGGAATCCTCCAACCCATTCATTGATGCCATGACGGCCTTCCATACCCTCCACCTTCGCCAAGAGCTTGATACCTTTTACAAAAATCAAGACAAAGACTAAACTGCAAACTCTTAGAAACCGATTAACAAAGTGTGAAATTATAAAGATTAATTAGGGAAGATTGAGGAAAAACCAGATTTTATTGCTAAATTTGCACTCTCAAATAGAATATAATTACACTCAATATGAGCAAAGAAATAGTACTGAGCGGCATACGCTCGACCGGAAATCTGCACCTGGGCAATTATTTCGGCGCCTTGCGCAATTTTGTGCGCATGCAAGATGACTATGATTGCAACTTCTTCATCGCCGACCTACACGCCCTCACTACCAATCCCGACCCTAAGCAGCTACACGCTAATGTCAAGCATATCGTAGCTGAATATCTCGCCGCTGGCATCGACCCTGAAAAGTCAGCCCTGTTTATACAGAGCGACGTGCCCGAAATCCCCGAGCTCTACCTGCTACTGAATATGCACGTAGGTATCGGCGAACTGATGCGCACCGCCTCATTCAAGCACAAAGCTCGCCAAGCCCTCGGCATCGCCAAGCCCGGCGAATCTGAAGAAACTGCCACCACTGGCGAAGACGATGAGGCATTTGAGAAGCAAATCATCGGAGCTGAGACTAACAAGCGCGTCAACGCCGGCTTGCTCACCTACCCCACCCTCATGGCCGTCGACATCCTGATACAAAAAGCCACCAAGGTACCCGTAGGCAAGGACCAGGAGCAGCACCTCGAGCTTACGCGCCGTTTTGCTCGCCGTTTCAACTCGTTCTATGGCGTGGATTTCTTCCCCGAACCTTACAACTTCAACTTCGGCGCAGCAGCCGTCAAGGTACCCGGCCTGGATGGCAGCGGCAAGATGGGCAAGAGCGAAGGCAACTGCATCTATCTGGTAGATGACCCCAAGACATTGCGCAAGAAAGTGATGCGCGCTGTCACTGACGAAGGCCCCAAAGAACCCAACCAACCCGTATCGCAACCCATCGAGAATCTGTTCTCGCTCTTGGCTCTGTGCAACAAGCCCGAACTTGAGCAGCAATTCCGCGATGCTTACGCCGACTGCTCAATCCGCTATGGCGACCTAAAAAAGGCTCTCGCCGAGGAATTGGTAAATATAACTACCCCTATCCGCGACCGCATCAACGACATCCTCGCCGATGAGGACTATCTGCGCCGCGCTGTCAAGATGGGCGCCGACAAGGCTCGCGCTCGTGCCTCAGAGACCCTGAAACAAGCACGCGAGATCATGGGCATCCGCCGCTTCTAAATCACCAAGTCATTCGGTATCTTCCGAAACGTCTCGATAGAGAATCCCTCAATCAGCTGCTCTGGCCATACCGGAGCGGCTGATTCTTTTATGCCCAACAGATGGGCCAAGCGCCCAATCACCTCCGGCGCTGAATATTGCTGGCGCAGGACATCCATCGCCATGCTGTTGTCGCGCTTTGACAGGCGCTGACCTGCTCGATTGTTGAGCAAGGGGAAATGGATGAATTTGGGAGCCTTAAGGCCCAAGGCCTCATACAGGTAAAGCTGCGGAGCAGTCGATGACAACAGGTCTACTCCCCTCACCACCTCGGTCACTCCCATCAGAGCATCATCGACAGTTACAGCAAGCTGATAGGCAAATTCGCCATTGGCGCGCTTTACCACAAAATCACCCCACTCATCGGCCAGAGAGCAAGTTTGCAATCCATAGCGGCCATCAACGAATGATATTGTGCGATCTGGCACTGCCACTCGCCAAGCCGGTTCGCGCTCAGTGGTCACAAGGGTTTTGCCCTCGGCTGGTCGGCATCGGCCACTGTACACATGATGACCATCCGAGGCATGGGGCGCCGAGGCTGCCATCAAGTCATCCCGGGTGCAATAGCAAGGGTACACGGGCAGCCGGTTGAAATATTCTTGATATATTTCCGACCTCTCGCTCTGGTAGCATGGGCCTTCGTCCCAGTCCAAGCCCAACCAGTGCAAGTCGTCCATCATCCAATCAGCAAATTCCTTGCGGCTGCGCCCCCGGTCTATATCCTCGATGCGCAACAGCCAAGTGCCTCCTTGGCTTTTTGCCGAAAGCCAAGAAAGAAGGGCGCATGCCATATTGCCTATATGCATGCGCCCTGTAGGGGATGGGGCAAATCGTCCTTTCAATTCACTACGTTCTGTGGGTTACCTTCCATAAAGGCCTTGAGATTTTCGGCCGACTTCCTGATCAATGCCTTGCGAGCCACATCGCTCTGCCAAGCGATATGGGGTGTGATTCGGCAATTAGCCTCCTCAAGCAATGGATCATCGACACGCGGCGGCTCTTGCTCCATCACATCTATGCCGGCGGCAAAGATGCGACCCTCGCGCAGCGCTTCGGCCAAAGCCTCTGAATCAATCAGGCCTCCGCGAGCAGCATTTAGGATGATGGCGCTTGGCTTCATCAGCTTGAGCGCATCGGCATCGACAAAGTGGTGATTCTCGGCAGTGAGGGTCGAGCATATTGCCAACACGTCAGATTGGCTGAATAGCTCTTTCTTCTCCACCGGGTGGATATAGCCGGGCAATTGCCATGGCACCTTTGAGGTATAGGCTATCACCTTCATGCCAAAGGCATTGGCGATTTTGGCAACCTCTGAGCCGATGGCTCCCAAGCCGTAGATGCCCATGGTGAGGCCCGCCAGCTCGATGATGGGTGCCAAGCGATAGCTGAAATCCTGACAGTGTACCCAGCCTCCACGATGCACCGAGCGGTTGTGGAGGGCTGTCTCATTGGTGATGTTGAGCAGGTGAGCCCACATGTTTTGCACCACCGAGTGGGTGCTGTAGGCTGGCACGTTGCACACGAGCACTCCTTTGCGCCGAGCAGCCACAACGTCTACATTATTGTAGCCCGTGGCGAGCACGCCGATAAATCTCAGCGATGGCATCTGCTCGAGCAGCTCCTTGTCGATCACCACCTTGTTGGTAAAAATCGCAAAGGCATCGGCTGCGCGTTCTGCCACTTGCTCACGCGGAGTACGATCATACACCACAAGTTCGCCCAACTGGGCAAGTTCTTCCCATGACAAGTCGCCACTGTTGGCGACATAGCCGTCGAGCACTACAATCTTGTTGGCCATGGATAGGTTAGGACGATTTGTTGAGATTATTCAAATTCGATGAGTACTTCGTCGACATTCACAGCCTGGTCGGGCTTGATGAATACGCGCTTCACCTTGCCGTCTTGCTCAGCCTGTACGTCGTTCTCCATCTTCATAGCTTCGAGGATGGCAACCACTTGGCCTTTCTTCACGGTGTCGCCCTTCTTGACATTCACTTCGATAATCTTGCCGGGCATAGCAGCCTTGATGGTGGGGCCGGTTACGGGACCTTCGTCAACCTTCTCCTCTACCACAACCTTCTCTTCAGCCGGTTTTGCAGCCTCGAATTCCTCCTTGCGGCGGTTCTTCAAGAATGTCTTGGCTACGTTGGGGAGCAGCTCAAGCAGCAGCATCTCCTCGGGGTTGGTGGCGAGTTTCACATTGCCGTATTCAGGCACAGTGGGGTTCTCGGGGGTCTTATAGCTGCTCACATCGTAGGGCTTCTCTTGCGGGCTGCCAGTGATCTTCTGGCGGAACTCAGGCTTGACGGGCACTGGGGTCTTGCCATATTCGCCCTTGACGAGAGCGGTGAACTCATTGTTGGTCAGTGTATAGTCGGGATTGCCTTTGCGGCGGTCGAGAGCTACGTTAACAGCTTGCGAACCCACAATCTGGCTGGTAGGAGCAACCAGAGGCACCAGACCGGCATCGCGGCGTACCATTGGGATCAGGCGCATTGCATCGTCGAGCAGGTCAGAAGCGTTGAGGGCCTTGAGCTGAGCCACCATATTTGAGTACATGCCACCGGGCACCTCGGCAGTCTTAACCAATTCGTTGGGTTTCGGGAATCCGAAGTATTGCTCAACAGCGTGGCAAGCATCGAGGAGCTCCTCATAGTTGCCAGCCTTGGCGGCAGCGATAGCGCGGTCGACATCGGCCTCGACATTTGCGGGCAGCTTGTCCTTGAGGGGATCAAACGGCTTAGGCATCTTGTCGGCATTGAGGTCAAATGCCTTCAGGCTCTTGCGGGCCTCGAGCAGCTGGTTGCGGATTTTGCCCACAGCCTCCATGTTGGCCTCGATTTCGACATCGAGTTTCTGAGCGAATACGTAGATGAGCTCGATTGCGGGAGCAGCTGAGCCGCCGGCAAACCACCATACATTGGTGTCGAGGATGTCGACGCCGTTGATGATAGCCATAATCGACGATGCCAAGCCATAGCCGGGGGTACAGTGAGTGTGGAAGTCAACGGGCACCTTGACATTGGCCTTGAGGGCGGAGATGATTTCGGCAGCGCGAGCCGGGGTCACCAGGCCAGCCATGTCTTTGAGGGTGATGATCTTGGCGCCAATCTTCTCCATCTCCACGGCTTTCTTTACAAAGTAATCGGTGGTGAATATCTTCTCGGGCTCGGGAGCGGGGGCAGCCTCAGCCTTCTTGCCGAAGAGCTTGCCAAAGAATCCCTTCTTCTCAACCGGTGCGGCTGCGGGAGCCTCGGGCTTGGGGTCAACTGTGTAGCAAACAGCGCCGTCGGCTATACCACCCAGCTTGTTGATCATAATGATAGAATCGCGCACATTGTCGATGTCGTTGAGGGCATCGAAGATACGCATCACATTCAGGCCGTTTTTGATGGCTTCTTTGTAGAAACCCTCGAGCACTGAGTTGGGGTATGGCTTGTAACCAAAGAGGTTACGGCCACGAGAGAGAGCTGAGAGCAGAGATTTGCCCTCCATCACCTTGGCCACGCTGCGCAGGCGGTTCCAGGGCGATTCGTCGAGATAGCGCATCACAGAGTCAGGCACAGCGCCTCCCCAGACCTCCATGATGTAGAAGCCTGCATCTTTGTAGAACGGTAGGAGCTTGTCGATTTCTTTTTGGCTCAAGCGAGTAGCGAAGAGCGACTGCTGGCCATCGCGGAGAGTGAGGTCACGGATTTTTAATTTGCGTTTTGCCATGCTTTAGGTATTAAAGTTACTTTGAATTAGCATTTACGGGCCTGACGGCCGTTAGGGTTATAGATAAAAAAGTGGTCGGAAAAATTTCCGACCACAAATATACAGAATAATTTGTCAAACCACAAATTTTTTTGAAAAAAATCGCAAAAAATTATCTCAGACGCTCGTAACTGCGCAGCAAACGCTGATCAGCCTTCATCCGACGGCGCGCCATGATGACCAAAATCAGGGCCACAACCATCAGCAAGGTCGCTCCAACCCACAGGATGGAATAATCGGCCGGCATACGGCAGAGCAGCACAAAGCAGCCGATTGCCATCGAGGCCACCAAGAGCCACAGGATAAGCAGGGTGATGTTGATTTGCAGCTTCAGATTCTTGTACAAGAAAATGTCGACAAACATCAACACTGTGATTGCCCCATTGATTATGAGCATAGCATAGATGTCACGCACAAATATGTGGGTGACTGTGCCATCAGCGTTTTGCGAGGCCGCTATTGGCACGAACAAGCAGAAGCAGCACATCACCAGCACTGCCAGCAACAAAAACAAGGATTGGAGACGTTGGATAACCATTAGTTTTAATTTTTAAGTCAAAAGTCAAAAGTCAAAAGCCAAAAGTCAAAAGCCAAAAGTCAAAAGCCAAAAGTCAAAAGTCAAAAGTCAAAAGTGGGCTAACGCGGGTTATCGTCAGATTCAAGAGGCGATAGTAATTTCTACTCTTGACTTTTGCCTTTTGACTTTTGACTTGGATTATGAATCAAGTTTGTAGAATACGGCATCGGCGATCAAGGGGAGGAGGTTAGGATTCACTCCCGCTTTCTCGAGCACTGGGCGGTCGGCTCGCAATTCCTGCAGGAAGGCATCGCGGTCGCCATCGCGCAGCTGTATCGACAGCTCATAGTAATTGATGGCGCTGCGCGGGTCGCCTGCGGCGAGAGCCACATGGCCCATGTTGAGGTAATCGTTTGATGTGGGTTTGTCAGTGATAATCTTATCGTAATAGCGCTTGCTGGCTTGAATGTCGCCAGTCAGGAACAGGGTCCAAGCCAGAGGTCGCCACGACTTGGTGGAGCTCTCGTCGAGGAACTCTACCATATAGAATTGCTTGACAGCATCGTCGAGGTCGCCCTTTTCGAGCAACACATAGCCCAGGAGCAGCGAGGCAGTGAGGTCGTTGGGTTCGAGCTGCACCAATTGCTGATAATATTGCAGAGCCTTGTCGTACTCGCCAGTGGCGCGATAGCAAGCCGCCAAGCGGCGCACTGCCCACTTGCTGCGCGAATCCAAGAGCTCGGCGCGATGATAGCAACGGATAGCGTCGCTGAAATTAGCCAGCTTCTCAAAGGCAAAGCCCATCTTCTGATACTGCTGCTCATCGGGCGGGAAGATTTGTTCTAAGCGCGAGAACACATCGATGGCATCGCGCCAATACCCGAGTTTGAAGTAAAACTCGGCCACAACCTTGAGCAACTCCACATCGTCGAAGTCAGCATTGAGCACTGGCACAGCGATGAGATTCACACCCTTGTCAAAGGGATCGATAAACTCCTCCTTGCGGCGATACAGCTTGAAGAATCGATAGATATTCTGGATGTATGAGTTCACGGCTATGCGGCGAGCATCGGGGTCGGTGAGACCGCTGCGCTGGCCCATGGCCTGGTAGAAGCTCTCGCTCTGCGCCTGGATCTGCGAGGTCATATTGTCGCGCTGCTCCTTGGGCACCATGCCCAGGGCGAACATGAATGAATACTTGTCGCTGTCGCACAGATAGCGGGCATTCTCGAGCAGGTCGCTCATCACTCCCAGATTGCTTGCCATCTCGGCCACCAACGAGTATTGAGGGTCAAAGGGCAAGAACCAGTTGGAGATGTCGTTGAAGAATGGGAAGCGCTTGAGATGCGAGAAGGTGCCCATCATCACATCTCCGCCCTCGAGCTGCATCTCGGTAAGCTCTTTCAGGCGATCGGCCACGCCGCTCTTTTCGAGCAGGTCTTGCCACTCTGGATTTTCCTGCAGCGAAGCCAGGTCGGTTGGGTCAACGCCGGCATCGTTCACCTTATCTAATATCTCGGGGCGCAGCTTCATCATATCGGGCACAATCTCCTCTTGGATTTTGCGGTTGATACGCTCGGTGTCGCGCGCGCGTATCAATTCGATAAATGCGATGCGCAGGTCGCTCTTCCACTGGGGCAGATCCTTGACAGCAGCCAGTTGGTCTGACAATTTCTTGCCAAGCGGCATATTGGGATACAGCCACAGGCCGATGAGCAAGCCAGTGAGCGCGGCCATCGCCACGTCAACATTTTTGGCCTCCATATACACGTTCATCAGCAGCTTGAGGCGATTAGCCTCAAATTTCTGCATCAGGCCCAGTGTAATGGCCGAAACTATATGGGTCTTGAATTGTGCCGAGAACTCATCGCCGCTCAGAGCCTCGTAGAGGGCATCATAGTCGGCTTGCCTGATTGACGGGATAGTCCAGAGGGCCATAAAAAGTTCGCTCTCTGTCTTCTCCATCTTTTGTCGGTCCTCTTTTTCTTGCTCGCTGCCCTGTCCAGCTACTAATGAGAATATCGACAGTTGGGAAGCGGCCTCGCGGTACTGGTCGATCAGGTTGGCAATCCGGTCAGGGGCCGGGGTGCGCCAATGGAATCGCACCATGCTATAATATTGCGAAGCATTCTCTCTGACCTCAGCCACATACACTGTGGTGTTGAGGGCGGAGTAGAGCATACCTACTATCTCATTGTACACATTATCGCGCTCAGGATCCTCAGCTCCCTGAGCCACATACCGCAGCATATAGGCATACCCCTGTTCGGCCTGCTCTACGCGGTCGGTTATTTCCCAAGCCATAAGTCGCTTGGCCATGGCTTTGATCTCTTTGATAGCTTCACGCAGTTGCCTGGTGTCAATAAGCGCCTCGACGCGCTTGCGATAATTCTTAATCTCTGTTGATGTCATAAATAAGTCAAAAGTAATAAGTCAAAAGTCAAAAGTAATAAGTCAAAAGTAATAAGTCAAAAGTCCCAGCTTTGCACCTCTGTTCCTTTGCCCCTTTGTCGGAGCATCCTTGTTGGTCATCTGTGTCAGGGACCCCTAATCGAGGCTAAAATCACCTCTCATCGATTTCAAACTACAAATATAGCACCAATTTTCGGATTTATCGCCCCTTTTATTGATAAAAACCGTGAAATATTGAAAATATTTTCCTTTTCGGCAAAAAATAAGCGCATCTTTCGGAGAGTTGAAGGATGCGCTCAAGGTGTTCGGTATGGGATTAAGGGTTCAAAGATTGATCGATTGTCCAGGCACATGCAGACAGTGGCCTGTGGTGCCCTCGGGTAGATAGATGTCAAAGTCGCAAGCCTCCTTGGTATCGCCATCGATATCCATCGGGAAGAAATCCTTGACTTTGATGCGCTTGCACAATTCGCGTGCGCCCTGAGCGTAGTCGAGGCTGATACGCGGGTTGACATTCATCATAGCAATGTCGACCTCGGGATAATCGTCGGCAATGCGCTTTACTATCGAGCAGTAACGCTCTTCGTCGCGGTTGTACTCTTTCTTGCCAGTCTCGTCGGGCAGGTCCCAAAGATTGAGTTCGCCGGCATGCAGCATCTTTATGCCGCCA
Organism: Bacteroidales bacterium; assembly: GCA_020860445.1. Lineage (GTDB taxonomy): Bacteria > Bacteroidota > Bacteroidia > Bacteroidales > Muribaculaceae > CAG-873. The sequence goes on from JAJBUH010000262.1 coordinate 48,808, forward strand.
GGCTGGGACACTACGAAGCATACGCCTTTCTCGGTGGTCTTGAAGGCTTGCACCTTGATATTGCCGGGCAGCTCCTCAACGATGTCGCCAGCGCTCATTCCAGCTACCTCAAGGGTCGAAGGGATCAAGTCGGCGGGTACGCTGTTGCTGACCACATACACTCGTCTGTGGTCCTGAGCCATCTCAAAATTGCCGGGATTGAAATGGTTGTTGTTGACCAACTGGTGAGTTATGAAGAAAATCACCGGTTTGTCTGGATTTTGCTCCAGCGTCTTCTTCAATGCGTGTGATGGATCATGCACGTAATCGAATACAAGCACCACATCATCCAGGGTTACGATATAGCCGCAATGGGCCATGTATGTTACTTTAGTCATATCGCTATTAGTTTTGGGTCTTTAAGATATAACAATATACTCGTTTTTTTTTATCCCAAACTACGCATGGTTTAAGATTTTTTCAGTAACTTAGCATTCTATTTTCCCTTTTCGCCTATTTCCAGGCCATTTTTCTATATTTCACCATGCAAAATCCCCACAAGGAAAGTTCAACCTCTTTCCTCTTGACTTTGATATTTTCCCTCTGGACTGTCACCGCGATGGCCCAAGGCCCTTGGCATTCGATTGTGTCAAATTTCGGCCGCGACGATTACGGTCCTGGCGCCCAGACCTGGAAAGTGCAAGGCGACACCGTTCTGTATTTCGCCAACCAAAAAGACCTGATCGTCTTTGACCAGATGCGTTGGTCGCGCCTGCGCATCCCCAACGAGACAGTGCGCTCAGTGCTCCCAGCTCCCGACGAGGGTCGTCTATATGTGGGCGGCATCAACGAATATGGTTATTTCAGTCCAGGCGCCAATGGCGAGATGGTCTACACATCGGTATGCCAAGGTGAGCCCGATTCAACCCCGCTGAGGTATCCCGGCAATATTTGGAATATCCATCGCCATGGCTCCACCACTTATTACTGCACCGAGCAGCATGTACTGAGGTTTACGCCGCAAGACACAACCATCCTCGCCCCCGATGGCGGAATCGATGCCTCGGCTCTTATCGATGGGGCTCTGTTCGTGGCCAATCCCAAAGGGTTGCATGTGCTGGTTGGCAGCACCTTCATGTCTATTCCCGGCTCAGAGGCGGCTGGCCGCTATCGCATCAAGGGCATCATGACCCAGGGTCGCAAACTGCTTGTTTTCACTGCCACTGGCGGAGCTTTCCTGTTGGATGGATTCACCGCCGAACCTTTCCGTACGGCTATCGACGACTACATGCGTGAGAATGAAACATTTTGCGTGACATCGGGCGCAGGCAAAATCGCCGTGGGCACAGTGCGAGGGGGCTTAGCCATAATCGATGCCAATGGCAAAAATCCGGTTTATTTCTCTGAGGCAAATGGATTGCAAGACAACACCGTGCTATCTCTGCGCTTTGACCCGCAGGGCAATTTGTGGGCCGGATTAGACCGAGGCATCGACCGCATCAACCTAAGCCTTCCATTCATGGCCCTTACCGAGGCTAACCAGCGCATAGGCCTGGGATATGCGGCAGCAATCCAAGAGTCCATTCTCTACCTTGGCACCAACCGAGGCCTCTATTCTTTGGCCTTGGACCAAAAGAACGCTCAAATACAAGAAATAAAAGGAGTGAGCGGTCAAGTGTGGGATTTGTGCAAAATCGGGCAGCATCTCTATTGCACCAGCGACCATGGCATATTCTTGATCCAAGGCAATCAGGCCAAACGCCAAACCGACCTATCGGCAGTCTGGACTATCCGACCAGCTCAATTCGCCCCCAACAAACTATTGGCTGGCACATATACTGGTCTGTGGGTGCTCGACTATGCCAACGGCATGCTGAGAGTGGACCATAAGGTTGATGGCTTCAACGATTCCATGCGAGAATTTTGCGAGGATGGTAACTCAGTGTGGATTATCAGCCAAGCCTCAATTGACCACCTGACTCTCGACAATGGATTCCACCGTCTGGAACAAAGGTCGACTTACCCCGTTCCTGACACCCATAATCTATCAATCCTCACCCAGGAGCCTACTCTGACCCTGCTTGCCGACAATGAGGTACTAAAGTATGACCAAGTCAAAGACCAGTTCATTACCGACTCCCTCGCCACCGATATTATAATAGGCAAAGTGCCCTATCGTCATTCAGCCCAAGGGTATGGCAACCTGTTTCTGCTAAGCCCTACCCACCTGGCCATCATAGCTGCCGATGGTCAGCAGTCCAAGACAGTGCACCAGCTCAACACGTCAGAAATCTGTCTGGTCGAGGATTTCGAAAACATCTTCCCTATCTCGCCCACCCAAGCCATCCTGCCCACCGAGCAAGGATTCATCCTCTTTGAGGATAAGGCTGAAACGGGCAAACGCCCCAACACATTCGCCATACGCCACCTATTCTCAACCACCGGTCAGGGTTCCACCCTATATGCCCGCAACCCTTTCCAACCAACAGACAACGTAGAGCTTGATGCCCACTTCAATTCAGTGTTGATTGAGACTGGGGCCGACTATGGCATCGAGGGCATCGAATACCAGTACCAAATCGACCAAGAGGATTGGTCTGCTCCCAGCCCGGCTCCCATCAAGCAATTTACCCATCTCAGCCCGGGAGAGCACACTATCAAAGCGCGCGCACTCTACCCTGACGGTTCGGTCAACGAGGATGAGCTCACCATCAAGATTGCTACCCCTTGGTATCGCACTTGGTGGGCTTGGCTCATATATTTCGCCCTGATTGATTTGGCCGCTTGGCTGGTGTTGCGCTGGGATAAGCGGCGCACCGCTATGCGCGAGCGCAAAGCCGTGGCCCAAAAGGAGAAGGAGATGCAGATGATGGAGGAGCAGCTCGAGGGTGAAATAGTTCGACAAGAGCAACAGATTGAATCGCTCGAGCGCGAGAAACTCGAAGAGGAACTTAAGCATAAAAGCCTGGAGATGGCCAATATGATGGTCAACATGACCCAGAAAAACGAAATGCTCAACGACATCAAGCGCGAAATCGCCAAAGTGATGGGGAGCATCAAGGGCAATGAGGGCCGCGAGACGCGCCAGCAGCTGGGAGCCATCACCGCCAACATCGATGCCAGCATCAACAGCCAAGAGATGATACAGCGCATCGAGGAGCAATTTGACCTACTCCACAACAATTTCATGAAGCGCCTCTCAGAGCAATACCCCAGTCTCTCGGCCAACGAACGCATGATGTGCGCTTATCTGAAGATGCAACTATCGACCAAAGAGATTGCCCAGCTATTCAACCTGTCGGTGCGCGGGGTTGAGACAGTGCGTTACCGACTGCGCAAGAAGCTGGGTCTCGCCCGCGAGCAGTCGCTCACCGATTTCATCAACAGTATCTAATTGATGCAAAAATAAATGGTTAATTTCTAAAGGGCCCTCCTTTTTATAATAAGCGAGGGCCCTCATCGTTATATCTCTCGTGACACACCAATTGATACATTTTTCTATATTCATGTTATAGAGCATAAGGTTGATGTAGTGGAGTGATGTAAGGTAAAATGATTGATTATCAAGCCATCCCCAGAATCTGACGTAGATTTGACGTAGTGCACTTTTCTTGATTGACGTAATTTTACCGAACCTTTTTACTTGGAAACACACACCCGGAAGTCCTAATTTTGCAGTGTGAATTTTTTATCGGAAATTTAACCGGAATTTAACACCGCACCCCGATTATCGAGGCTGCATCCCCCCCTTTTGCATAAATAATCAATCATTAAAATTTATACCTAAACCAACTATTATGAAGAAAATCTTAGCAGTGCTAATGCTCATGGCAGCAGCTGTGCCAACTATCCAAGCGCAATCATTGCGCGTGAGCGGTACGGTGACAAGCGCTACCGATGGCGAACCGCTGATCGGCGTGAGCATCGTGCCAAAGGGCACATCCAACGGAGTCTCGACCGACTTTGATGGCAACTATGTCATTATGGTCGACGAAGACGCTACCCTCGTTTTCTCCTATGTAGGATTCCAACCATCAGAAGAACTGGTCAACGGCCGCACCCATATTGATGTGGCTCTCGTTGAAAACACTCAAGCCCTCAGCGAACTCGTAGTAGTTGGTTATGGCGTACAGAAAAAGAGCGTCGTGACCGCTTCAATTGCCAAGGTCGACGCCGACGAACTCTCAACCACCGCCCCCGTGCGTGTCGACAACGCCCTCAAGGGTCTCGCATCTGGCGTGACTGTAACCTCGGCCTCAGGCCAACCCGGCGATGCTGCCCGTGTGCGTGTGCGCGGCGTGGGCACCATCAATAACTCAGATCCTCTCTACATCGTCGACGGCATGCCTATCGAGGGCGGTCTCGACTACCTCAACCCTAACGACATCGCATCAATCGAGGTGCTCAAGGATGCCGCATCAGGCGCTGTGTATGGTGCTCGCGCTGCTAACGGCGTTATCCTCGTCACCACCAAGATCGGCAGCCAAGGCAAGGCCAAGGTGACCTACGATTTCAGCTACGGCTGGCAGCGTCCCTGGAAAAAGCGCGACGTGCTCAATGCTACCGAATACGCTGTGATGATGAACGAAGGCCGTCTCAACTCAGGCCAATCCCCCCTCTACGACAATCCTTACCAGTATGGCGAAGGCACCAACTGGCAAAATGAGCTATTCTACAACGATGCTCCCGTGATGAGCCACCAAGTGAGCGTGAGCGGCGCCAGCGAGAAGCTCAACTATATGCTTTCGCTCGGTTTCTACACCCAGGATGGTATCATCGGCGGTAACTATGGCCGCTCCAACTATGAGCGTCTGACCATGCGCAGCAACACCATCTACACCCTCTTTGACGAGACCAAGAATCGCAGCTGGCTCAACAAGATGCAGATTACCAGCAACATCTCTTACGCCCGCGTCAAGAGCACCGGCATCTCGACCAACTCAGCTTTTGGGTCTGAGCTCGGTTCTGCCCTCGCCCTCTCCCCCATCCTCACCGTTTATGATACAGGCCAAGCTGCTCAGGATCAGCTCGACCTCTACTCCTCCAACCCCAACTATTCTCCTATCTATGGCTCGAATGGCGAACTCTTCATGGTGCCTGGCAGCAACTACAATGAGATGGTCAACCCCTTGGCATCGCTCTCTCTGCCTGGTTCGCAGGGTTGGAGCCACAAGTTCGTAGCCAACTTCATCGGCGAACTCCAAATCTTCGACGGTCTGAAATACCGCATCAGCTATGGCGCCGACCTCTCATTCTGGGGTAGCGACAGCCATGTGATCCCCTTCTACCTGGGCTCTAACAACCACTGGAACCAAATCACCTCGGTGTCATCTGAGAGCGACCGCAGCACCGTATGGCAGCTTGAGAATGTGCTCAGCTTTGACAAGCAGATCGGCGACCACTCATTCTCGCTGATGCTCGGCCAGTCGGCTAAGCAGACTCGTGGTTACTACCTGGGCGGCAGCCGCCAAAGCATGATCGACGTATCCGGCGGAAAGCCCTGGATTGACTACTGCAACGGTACCCAAGAAGATGGCGCCATGAGCATCTATGGCGGCAAGAACGCTTACGCCACTCTCGCCTCACTCTTCGGCCGATTTAGCTACAACTACAAAGAGCGCTACATGCTGCAAGGCACTGTGCGTCGCGACGGCAGCTCGCGTTTCGGCGCCAACAACCACTACGCCACCTTCCCCTCATTCTCGGCTGGCTGGAACATCACCAACGAGCCTATGCTGGAGAGCCGTCCCACCTGGTGGACCTCGACCAAGCTCCGCGCAAGCTGGGGTAAGAATGGTAACGAGAATATCGGTAACTTCCGCTACACCGTGCTCACCTCGACCGGCAACAACTATATATTTGGCAATGGCGAGAACCTCGTAGTAGGCACCAAGCCCTCAGGCCTCGCAAATCCCGACCTCAAATGGGAGGAATCAGAGCAGACCGATATCGGCCTCGACTTCGGATTTTTCAACAATAAGCTGACCTTCTCGGTCGACTACTATTACAAGAAGACCAACGGCATGCTTATGGAGATGAACATCCCCAGCTATGTGGGCGAATCCAAGCCTCTCGGCAACGTGGGCAAGATGGAGAACAGCGGTGTTGAATTTGACCTCGGTTGGAAATACTCGCGTGGCGACTTCGACTTCTATGTCAAAGGCAACCTCAGCTACCTCAAGAATAAGCTCATCGAATACGGTAACGAGAGCGGCTGGGCCAACCTCGATTCATTCCAGGGCGTAGGCACCATCACCCGCGCTGAAAATGGCAAGCCCTTCCCATTCTTCTACGGCTACCAGACTGCTGGCATATACCAGACCGCCGAAGAGGCCGCTGCTGGTCCTCTCTACTCAGATGGCACAAGCCCCGTGGCGGGCAACGTAATCTTTGTTGACCAAAACGGCGACGGCATCATCGACGACAACGACAAGGTTGACCTCGGCAAAGGCATGCCCGACTGGACATTCGGCATCAACCTCGGCGCAAGCTGGAAAAATTTTGACTTCTCTATGATGTGGCAAGGCACTGCTGGCAACAAGATCTTTGACGCTACGCGCCGTGCCGACATCGCATCGTCAAACCTGCCCTCATGGATGCTCAACCGCTGGACTGGCGAAGGCACCAGCAACCGCGTACCCCGCTTCGTGCTCGGCGACAACTACAACTGGGTTTGCTCTGACCTCTATGTTTACGATGGCGACTATCTGCGCCTCAAGAACATCCAAGTTGGCTACACCTTGCCCCATGTGCTCACCAAGAAGGTATTCGTGCAGAACCTGCGTGTCTACGTAGCTGCCGAGAACCTGCTGACATTCACCAAATACCACGGCTTCGATCCCGAAATCTCGTCGGGTGGAACCTCGCTTGGCATCGACTACGGCGTATATCCCCAAGCCAAGACCTGGACCGTGGGCTGCAATATTTCATTCTAACCTAACTCTTCTCTAACCAATAAGCCATAAGTAACCATAGGTGTATGGCATCAGCCCACCTTATCGCTTATAACTTATACTTTATACTTGACAACAATGAACACCAACATAAAATATACAGCCCTGGCCCTCGCTGGCGCAGCTCTGACCATGAGCTCTTGCTCTGAGTCATTCCTCGAGGTGGATTCGCCCACCCAGGACTTCATCGACACATATTTCACCACCGACGAGCATGTGCAAGAGGCCGTGGTGGCTGCTTACGACCCTCTGCAGTGGCCCGACTGGAACGGCTCGCAGTACAACCCCGTCAACATCATGAGCGACATCATGGCCGATGACATCTGGGTTGGCGGCGCATCCAAGACTGACAACCAGTTCTGGCACCTGATGATGAACTACGAGGCCCTGCCCAACAACTGCATGTCGGGACTCTGGACCGTGGCTTACTCAGGGGTGAAGCGTTGCAACGATGTGATCGAATACATCGACTGGGCTGGCACCAACATCACCGAGGCCAACGCCAAATATTACGAGGCTCAGGTGCGCACCCTCAGAGTATTCTACTACAACTGGCTTTGGAAATTCTGGGGCAACATCCCCTACTATGAGGAGAATCTTACCGCTCCCTTCCTCTGCGACCAAATCTCGGCCGACGAGGTATATGCCAACATGATTGCTGACCTGGAAGGCGCAATCGCTCTCAACGCCTTGGATATGCGCAGCTCAGCTGCCGACTATGGCCGTGTCACCAAGGCTATGCAGTACATGCTCTATGCCGAAATCGTGATGTACCAAAAAGACACCACTCGTTACTCACAGGCACTGAAATACATGCAAGAGATCATCAACAGCGGCAGCTATTCGCTGATGGCCGACTTTGGCGAAATCTTCAAGGAGACTGGCGAATGGAGCTCAGAATCAATCTGGGAGATCAACTACAAGGACGACAACGCTTATCGCAGCTGGAGCAATCCTCTCGCCGCTGGCGGCACTGTTCTGCCTCGCCTCATTGGCCCCGACAGCTGGACCGTGGGTCTCGATGGCCATGACAATGGCTGGGGATTCTGCCCCGTGCGCACCGAGTGCTACAATATGTATGACGACGCTGATGCTCGCCGCGACGCTACTTGCTGGAACGCTGCCGCTGCTGGCTCATACAATAACCGCTACCAAGACACTGGTTTATTCCTCGAGAAATATTGCGCCCACACTGGCGACAATGCTGACCAAATTGCCGACGGCGACCTCAACTACAACAACAACCTGCGCATCTATCGCTACAGCGAGTGCCTGCTCAACGCAGCCGAGCTGATTCTCGAGGGCGCTGGCAGTGGCGACGGTGCCGGATACCTCAACCAAGTGCGCAATCGCGCTGGTCTGGCTGATGCAGCTCTCACCATTGACAACATCATCGAGGAGCGTCACCTGGAATTCGTAGGCGAGGGCAAGCGCTATTGGGACCTCGTGCGCACCGGCAAGGCTGCCAGCGTGCTCACCCCCGACAGCTACGGCTACCGCACCAACAGCTGGAAGGAAAGCAAGAAATATCTGCCCATCCCCCAGAGCGAAATCGATGCCGCTCAAAACACCCTCACCCAGAACCCCTATTAATAGTTAATAGTGAATAGTTAATAGTGAATAGTTTCTGCTCGCCACTTTATCACTTATCACTAATAGTTTATACTTCAAATCATGAAATCAGCATATAAATCAATATTTCTGGGCCTGAGCGGCGCAATGATGGCTCTGACATCTTGCAGTCCCGATGATTTCCCCAGCATCAACCCGGCCCTCCAGCCCGTAGCTGCCGACTACGAAGACAAAATCGAAATCTCAATCGATGAGACCACCAACACTGTGACTTTCAAGCTCAATGCTCCCGGCGCAATGCCCGTGTGGATCATCGATGGCAAAACCTACTCGACCACCAATGGCCTGCAGAAGATCTACGCATCGGCTGGCGATTATGAAATCGAGGTAAAAATCGCCAATGCTCATGGCCTGAGCGATGGGTCGTTCTACAAGACTTTCCATGTCGAGAATACCATCTTCGACTACGACAAATATCTCACCTTCCTCAGCGGTGGCGACGGTTCGCGCCAGTGGCGCTTTGACAATACCGCCCAGGGTCACCTCGGGTGTGGCGAGTCTGGCACCGACGGCACCAACTGGTGGACTGCCGGAGTCAACGAGAAAGCCAGCATGGGTCTATATGACCACTATATGACATTCACAACTGATTATGTCTACAACTACTACACTGGCGACACCCCCGCAATCTTCTGCAACAAGGGCGTGACCCGCTATGAAGATTATCCCAACGGCGCCGATGAGGATTACAATGCTTATGCTGAGGATTCTCAGAGCACCTTCGGTTTCGAGGTGGTAGGCTCTGACCTCTACCTCACATTCCCTGCTGGCACTGCATTCCCCTACATGGCCGACAACACCCTCTATGACGAGCCTCGCTATCTGGTCGAGAGCATGAACGCTAAGCAGATGGTGCTCGTATCTGACGTACCCGGCGTTATCGCTTGGCACTACATCTTCACCTCTGCCGCTCTTGGCGAAGAAGAGGAGAAGCCTGAGACCCCCGATGTGACTTGGAATGAGAATGCTCCTGCTAATATCTGGCGCACTGGCAACATCGAAGATGTCAACTTCTGGTACGCTCCGGGTTGGAACCAGATCGCTGACCCTGAATACACCATTAATGATTATGATATGTGGGTATCCCTCACCGAGGCTACCACGGACCAATGGCAGGCTCAGATGGCAGTAATCACTGACCTGACTACTTCGGCCGACACTTATTACGACTTCAAGTTGGTGTTCAACTCAAACAACGACATCGCTAAGGTGACTGTCAAGCTCTGCCAAGAGGATGATGACGACAACTTTATCTTCACCGACAACATCGCTCTCACCGCTTATGAGGATTGCGTATTCAAGTCGATCAAGGCTGAAGGCAAAGACATCAGCAAGCTCAAACTCGTGCTCGACTTTGGCGGCAATCCTGCTGGCACCGAGATTCAGATGACCGGAATCGTGCTGCAAGAGCATGAAAAGGATGTTGAGTGGGATCCCACCTCATCGGCCAACCTCTGGAACACAGCTTCTACCTCGTTCACTTGGTGGTATGCACCGGGTTGGAGCCAGATAGCCGACCCCACCCTCGAGGTTGCCGACAATAGCTACTCATTCGTCCTCCCCTCTGCCACCACCGATCGCTGGCAAGCCCAATTCGCCATCGAGACTGACATCGCCACCTCGGCCGAAAACAACTACGATTTCCAGGTGACCATCAACTCTTCTGGCTCGTTCACAGCAATGGTTAAGCTTACCATGGTTGGCAACGATGACCTTTACTACGAGGCTGCTACCACCGATGTGGCACTTGAGGCTTACGAAGACGTAGTGGTGAGCTGTCCTAACATGCCAGGCCTCGACATCTCAGCCATCAAGCTGGTGTTCGACTTCGGCGGCAATCCCGACAACTGCGAGATCACCATCAGCGACATCATCCTCCAAATCCACTAAAAACGTAAGTACGTAAGATTTACGTAAGCACAAATCAAAAGGCTATCTTTTTTCCTTAATTATAACTTAATTAAAT